>CANSYV010000237.1 GCA_947651335.1 uncultured Lachnospiraceae bacterium | reverse complement strand
AAAATGAGAGACCGGCTGCCGTTAAATTTCTGGGGTTATACCCGGGGCTATTACTTTGCTCCCAAAGCGGCCTACAGCTGCAGTCAGGACGACCCGGCAGGGGAGTTTAAGGAGCTGGTAAAGGCGCTGCACAAGGCAAAGATGGAATGCATTATGGAATTTTATTTTCCGCAGGGGTATAACCCCCAGATGGTACAGTCCATTCTCAGGCACTGGAGAATCCAGTATCATATTGATGGATTTCATCTGGTGGGGGATGTTCCCCAGAGCCTGCTGGTCCAGGACCCGGTGCTCAGCCGTACCAAACTGTTCTTTCAGGGAGTGGGCTCAGGCGGTGAAAACCGGTACGTGGCAGAGTATAATGAAGGGTTTAAGCAGGATATGCGCAGATGGCTCAAAGGAGACGGGGATTCTCTGGGAGCCGCCATCTACCGCATGCGCAGGAACCCGGATACCTGTGCTGTTGTCAATTATATGGCCAATCAGGATGGATTCACTCTCCAGGATATGGTAAGCTATGAGAAGCGCCACAACGAGGCGAATAAGGAAAACAACCAGGACGGAAGTGTCTACAATTACTCCTGGAATTGCGGCGCGGAAGGACCCACACGCAAGAAGGCTGTCCGCACACTGCGGACCCAGCAGGTGAAAAACGCTTTTCTCATGGTTATGCTCAGCCAGGGAACGCCTCTCATTTATGGAGGGGATGAATTCGGCAATTCTCAGCAGGGCAATAACAATGCCTACTGCCAGGACAATGAGGTTGGCTGGGTGGACTGGAGCCGGGCCAGGCTGAACCAGAGTATGGTTGATTTTGTCAAGGAGGCCATTGTTCTGAGGAAAAACCACCCTGTGCTTCATATGTCCTCTGAGCCCAGGGGCATGGATTACCGCTCACTGGGCTATCCGGATATTTCCTATCACGGAGACCGGGCCTGGTATGGGGATATGGAGCCGGGAAACCGCCAGATCGGCATTATGTACTGTGAAGGGTATGGAACGGACGACAGCCGGGAAGATGGATTTCTCTATCTGGCGTGTAATATGCACTGGGAAACTCAGCGGCTGGCCCTGCCCTATCTCCCGGACCGGATGAGATGGAGTGTGGTTATGAAAACCTGTGAGGACGAAGAACCCCCGTGTTCCTGGATTGTCCAGGATGAGGAAGAAAAGAAAGAGGCACTGAAATATGTGGCAGTGCCTGCCCGGACCATTTTAGTCCTGGAGGCCAGGGAGATAGAGGAGCTGGCTGAGTCTGTGAAAGGAAAGGGAGGAGATATGGATGCATCCCTGGAAACATTTTAAGACAATTACCCGGCATAAATGGCTGGTGATGAAATATTGTTTTCGTGTAGGATTGTACAGGCAGGGGCTTCTCCATGACCTGTCCAAATATTCCCCTGTGGAATTTATGGCAGGGTGTAAATATTATCAGGGATACCGAAGCCCTAATAACAGAGAGCGGGAGGATAAGGGCGTGTCCCCATCCTGGCTGCATCATCAGGGGCGGAACAAACATCATTTTGAGTACTGGGTGGACTATGCTCCACAGGCAGACACGGTGATCGCCGGGGCCCCTATGCCCCGCAGGTATGTGGCGGAGATGGTTATGGACAGAATCAGCGCCTGCAGAAATTACAGCGGGGATACGTATACAGATGCAGCGCCTCTGGAGTATTTTCTGAAAAATAAAGACCGTATCTGGTTTATCCATAAGACAACCAAGCGGGAGCTGGAAGGATTGCTGCGCATGCTGGCGGAAAAAGGGGAACAGAAGACTTTTGCCTACATACGCCGGGTATATCTGCCAGAAGGCAGGAACAAAAGAAGGAGGAGAAAGAAGTGGTGAGCAGTAAAGTAATGATTATTTTATCGGCCTTTGTCATCTATCTTGTGATGATGGTGGCAATCGGTGCTGTGTTTATGAAGAAGACCAAGAGCGCGGAAGATTATTTCCTGGGAGGCCGGGGATTAGGCGGCTGGGTGGCTGCCCTGTCGGCCCAGGCATCAGATATGAGCGGCTGGCTGCTGATGGGTCTGCCGGGAGCCATCTACGCGCTGGGAACCGGGCAGGCATGGATTGCCATCGGGTTATTTATCGGTACAGTGTGTAACTGGGTATTTATCTCGGGAAGGCTGCGCCGGTACACCATTGCAGCCAACAATTCCCTGACCCTGCCGGAATACTTTGAGAACCGGTTCCGGGATAAAAAGAGGATTCTTCTGTTGATTTCTTCTGTGGTGATTGTGGTCTTTTTCCTGGTCTATACGGCCTCAGCCCTGGCAGCAGGGGGACAGCTGTTCCACTCTGTATTCGGACTGGATTACCATATTGCTCTGGCCATCGGTGCCCTGGTAATTCTGGCTTATACCTTTATGGGCGGTTTTATGGCAGTGTGTACCACAGACTTTATCCAGGGAACCCTGATGCTCATCGGGCTTCTGGCAGTGCCCATTGCGGCCTGGAGTCTGCTGGGCGGCGATTTCCGTGATCTTCTGGTGCAGAGCCAGGTGACAGGGGGAGCGGACGCCTATCTGAGCCTCTGGTACAATGGAGGCGAGCCTTACCGCGCCATTGACATTATCTCTCAGCTGGCCTGGGGCCTGGGGTACTGCGGAATGCCCCATATTCTCACCCGGTTTATGGCCGTGAAAAATGAGAAAGAGCTGAAGAAATCCCGGGTGATCGCCATTATCTGGGTGGCATTGTCACTGGGCGCAGCCTGTGTGATCGGTGTGCTGGGGCGTGCCTATCTCTATCCCGTACTGCTGGGCACAGAAGGGCAGGCATCCACAGAGAGTGTGTTCATTGAGATGATCACAAAGGTATTTACACAGGATCTGGCTCTGCCCTTTGTGGGAGGAATCTTCCTGTGCGGAATTCTGGCGGCCATTATGTCCACTGCGGATTCCCAGCTTCTGGTGGCTGCGTCTTCCGTTTCTGAAGACATCTACCGGGGGTATTTCCGTACAGAGGCGGACAGCGACAAGGTACTGCGCATCAGCCGGATTACCGTTGCTGTAGTTGCGCTTCTGGCCTTTATCATCGCATGGGACCCCAACAGCAGTATTATGGGTCTGGTGTCTAATGCCTGGGCAGGTCTGGGATCTGCATTCGGTCCCATTGTGCTGCTGTCTCTGTTCTGGAAACGGACCAATCTGGCAGGAGCCATTGCGGGCATTCTCTCTGGAGGCCTGGCTGTGATTGTGTGGGATTACATTCCCCTGGCCGGCGGACAGACGCTGGGTGCCGCCACCGGATTGTATTCCCTAGTGGTGGGATTTGCCTTAAGCATCGTGATGATTGTGGTGTTCAGCCTTGCCACGAAAGCGCCCTCTCAGGAAATCGTGGATGAATTTGAGCGGGTGCGGGCAGGTAATGTTGAGGAATAGAGCGTAAAAATAGAAGAGCATAAAACAAACAGAGATATGAGAAAGCCAGCCCTGCAGATATGTTTTGGGATATCTGCAGGGCCGGTTTTTTGCGGCATTAAATAAACAGGAACAGATTGTCAGGATAAAGATACCCGGTTAGCCATAAGACGGCGGTATGCAGTGGTATCACATGAAATATAAACTGCAAACGTGTCTTGTTCCAGCAGAAGATCGCTGATAGATGATGGCGTCGGAAGTTTCTGATGTTTGTCTTCCAAATGTGTCAGCATCAGAGCAAGTACGTCTTGGGCCATGTTCATACCATCTGATAAATCATTAACTTTTCGTGCAATATCCACCGTAACAAAGTTACTTCTTACTTTTTTAGCAATACCTTCTATCCAGCTTATTTCATCCTCAGATAACCTAACATCCTCTTTTTCCGTCCAATAGTTATCCATTATCAGAACTTTTCCAGCATAAACAAATACCCTATATTCCTCTGATAT
>CANSYV010000236.1 GCA_947651335.1 uncultured Lachnospiraceae bacterium | reverse complement strand
GGCTTGTGCACCATAAACCCGCTGATTGTATGGCCCTGTCCGTCAAAATATCCGCATTCAGCCCCGCCCTGAGAAACCCTTTATACAGCACCGCTGTGGCACAAACCCCGTCAATATCATAATCTCCCACAATCCGCACCTTTTGTTTCTGCTGAATTGCTTCTATTATAATAGCGGCCGCTTTCTCCATATCCTTCATCAGCCAGGGAGAGGCCAGGTCTTTCAGCTCCCCCTGAAGATACAGCCTGATCTCCTCATCATCCACCACATCCCGGTTGCGGATAATCCTGGCAATCACAGGATCAATCCCAAACTTCTGCCCGATTCTGTTAAAATCCGCCCTCTTGGCGGCAACTACCCACTTCTCGTCCATCTCTTTATACTCCTTAAGAAAAGGGAAGTGCGCAAACACTTCCCTCCTTCCAATTCTGACGGTCTACTTCTTCACTTTTTCTTTTCTTGTCTTCATCACATACCACAGAGCACCTGTAATACATACAGAGGAATAAGCTCCGCACAGAATACCCACCATCAGAGGCGCCGCAAACTCACGAATGGAAGATACACCCATGATAAACAGCAGTACAACCATGATAAACGTGGTGAGTGAAGTGTAAATACTTCTTGTCAGTGTCTGTGTAATACTCATGTTCACAATTTCTTTCAGATCCGGATGTCTGTTAGCCCCATGAAGGTTTTCTCTGATCCTGTCAAAAATTACAATGGTGGCATTGATGGAGTAACCCAGAATCGTCAGCATACACGCAATAAATGTATTACCCACAGATACCCTGGCCAGTACATAGAATGCCAGCACGAACAGCACATCGTGAATCAACGCCAGCACCGCGCTGCCTGCAAAGCGGATATCCTTAAACCGGAACCAGATGTAAATCAGCATAAAGACAGCTGCCACAATCACTGCCACAATGGCATCCCGGCGCATCTCACCGCTGATTGTGGAAGAAATGCTCTCCGCCTGAATCAAATCTTTGTCCACGTCAAACTTTTCTGCCAGAGTTTCATCCAGCTCATTTCTTGTCTCCAGATCCAGCTCCTGTGTTTTGAAAATTACCTGCGCGCTGTCCACAACTTTCGTTGCCTGTACATTGGGGTCTCCTGTGATATCCTCAATAATAGGAACCACATTGGCATCAATATCATCCATGCTCATTTCTTCCGGGAATGTCACATTGGTAGATGTACCTCCCTGGAAATCCAGGCCATAATTCAGAGCTTTCCCCGTGGATGCATGGAACGCAAACATTCCAACAGGCACACATAAAATCACCACAATGGATACAATAAAGAAAATTTTACGTTTTCCAAGGAAATCAATGGTCTTTCTCTCTTTTGCCTTTCCATAGAATTTCTCATCCCTTACCCCAATGGCAAACAGGGCGTTCAAAAGCAGCCGGGACACCACCAGAGCGGTGAACATGGAAAAGATAATACCGATTGCCAGGGTATAAGCAAATCCTTTGACCGTACCAGACCCCAGCCACATAAGTACAAAGGAGGCAATCAGTGTGGTGATGTTTCCGTCAAAGATAGCGGAAAACGCTTTCTGGAAACCGCTCTTTATGGCTGAGCGGACGGAAATTCCCGCAGCAATCTCTTCCTGTATACGGGCATAGATAATTACGTTGGCATCCACAGCCATACCGATACCCAGAATAATACCCGCCACACCAGGAAGTGTCAAAGTAATATCAAATGCATTCAGTGTAATCAGCACCAGCGCCACATAGGTGAGCAGCGCCAAGGATGCCGCCACGCCGGGCACCCGGTAAACAGCCACCATAAACAGAATCACCAGGGCAAGTCCAATAGCAGCAGCCACCAGGCTGGTGGAAATAGCCTCCTGCCCCAGCTGGGCAGCCACAACATTGGAACGCAGCTCCTGAAGCTCCAGCTTCAAACCGCCGATACGGATAAAGGAAGCCAGTTCCTTTGCCTCCTCAATAGAATCCATGCCGTCAATCTGAGCCTGTCCCCCGGTAATGGCCTGTCGCACCTGGGGCGAACTGATCACTTCCCCGTCGTATACAATGCTGATGGTCTTACCCACATTGTTAGCTGTGGCTTCCGCAAATTTCTGGGTTCCCTCTTCTGTCATGGAAAGAGTTACCACATATTCATTGCTCTTGGTGGTCTCATCCTGTCCCACCACACCCTCTGCGGAGGCAATATCAGAACCTTCCAGCACCACATTGCCATCTTCATCCTGAAATACCAGAGAGCCTGGTTTTCCCAGATCTTCCAAAATGGAATTGGCATCTGTCACACCTGGGATTTCCACATTGATCCTGTTATCCCCTTCCTGGTACGCCTGAGCCTCTGTGCTGTATTCTTCCACACGTTTCTGCAGCTTGTATACGGTATCATCCATATCGTCCTGAGACGGATTCTTATTCACAGTCTGGTAGGTGATGCTCACACCTCCGCTTAAATCAAGCCCCAGATTAATATTCCTGGCAGACCCGGTTCCCGTCGGCCCAAGACCCACGCCGGCAGTAAAAATCAGGAATGCCAGCACAAGTACAGAAACAATCAGTACTACAATCCCTTTGTTTTTCTTCATGATTTCCTCCATTCGTCAAATGATTCCAGTGCTGCTGCTTTGAGCATAATGGCACACTCCACCCGTTTGCGCTCCAGGACACAGCCTGTCTCATAGACCTGCCCCATGTCCCCGTGGAAATTATAAGAGTTGGCCGCACAGCCTCCACTGCAGTAAAACCGTGCGAAACACTCCTGGCAGGCTGGTTTTGAGTACACATTACATTTGGAAAAAGATTCCCTTATTTCCGGCTTCTGAATTCCCTCAAACACAGTCCCCATTCGAAAAGCATCCTCCCCCACAAATTGATGACAGGGGTACAAATCCCCCCAGGGAGTCACTGCCAGATACTCTGTACCAGAGCCGCATCCGGATAATCGTTTATATACACAGGGCCCGCCCGATAAGTCCAGCATAAAGTGAAAAAACTGAAATCCTCTTCCCTCTTTTTCTCTGGCAATCATTTCCCTGGCCAGGATATCATACTGCTCACATATCGCGGGGAGATCCTCTTGGCGCAGTGCATACTCCTCACTTTCCTGCGCCACCACCGGCTCCATAGAAATCTGTTTGAATCCCAAATCCGCCAGATGAAGAACATCTTTGGCGAAATCCAGGTTATGACGGGTAAAGGTTCCCCTGACATAATAATCTTTCTGCCCCCGGCGCTTTGCAAACTCCTGGAACTTAGGCACAATCCTGTCATAACTTCCCGCCCCGTTGGGAAAAGGACGCATAAAGTCATGCACCTGGCGCCGTCCGTCCAGACTGAGAACCACGTTGGACATTTCCCGGCTGGCAAACTCCATCTTCTCCTCATCCAGCAGAACCCCGTTTGTGGTAAGGGTGAACCGGAACTTCTTGTCATGTTCTTTTTCCAGGCCGCGGCCGTACTCCACAATTTCCTGAACTGCTTTCCAGTTCATCAGCGGCTCTCCTCCGAAAAAGTCCACTTCCAGATTCCTGCGGGACCCGGAATTCTCAACAAGAAAATCCAGCGCCTGTTTTCCCACTTCCACAGACATCAGCGCCCGGCGGCCGTGATATTCTCCCTCCTGGGCAAAGCAGTATCTGCAGGAAAGATTGCAGTTGTGGGCCGCATGGAGACACAGTGCCTTCACAACCGTCTTTCTGCCTGCAAAGGATTGTATCTCCTCTTTATAAATATCCTTAGAAAAGAGCTGTCCGCTTTGGATCAGTTCTTCACACTCCCCATAAGCCGTCTCCACCTGTTCTCTGCCGTAAACCGGGAGCAGTTTTTCCATGATATGTTTCTTTTCCAGCCCGCTCAAACACCTCGGCAAATTTCTGTTCGTCTACAGGCTTTACCAGATAC
>CANSYV010000235.1 GCA_947651335.1 uncultured Lachnospiraceae bacterium | reverse complement strand
CAGGCCCAGATCATGACAGATTCCTGCATACTCTGCGGCGACTGCCTGAATGAATGTCCCCAGGACGCCAAAATCTACTTCAGCGATCTGCATAAAGTAAAGGGCTGGCTGGAGTCCGGTGAGAAAATAGCGGTTTCTCTGGCACCCTCATACCGAAGCCTGTTTCACTTCCATGACCCGGGACAGGTGATAAGCGCGCTGCAGTACCTGGGATTTGATTATATCCGTGAAACTGCCGAAGGAGCCGCCTTAGTCACCCGGGAATACCAAAGACTGCTGGAAGAAAAAACTATGAGAAATATCATAACCACCTGCTGTCCCAGCGTCAATCTCCTGGTGGAAACCTACTATCCCGCCCTGATTCCTTATCTGGCCCCTGTTATTTCCCCTATGGCTGCCCATGCCCAGATGCTGAAACAAGAGTATGGCGATGATGTGAAAGTGGTCTTCATCGGCCCCTGTATCTCTAAGAAAGCCGAAGCCTCTGACCACACAGATGTAGACGCTGTCCTCAATTTTCATGAACTCAAGAGATGGCTCCGGGACGAAGATATCCAGGTGAAATTCTGCAAACCCCTGCCAATCTCCGGATTCAATCCCCACGTAAACAGGCTGTACCCCATCAGCGGCGGCATTATTACTTCCGTCAATACTTCTGACACGCCCCGTCCGGAGACTTACCGGAAATTCGCGGTGGACGGCCTTGGCAACTGTATGGATCTCTGTGAAAATCTGTTATCCGGCAGACTTTCCCACTGTTTCATTGAGATGAGCGCCTGTGAAGGCGGCTGTATTCAGGGCCCCATGACAGGCAATACCAAGCTTGCGAGATTCCAGTCAAGGGTAGAACTGGAGGAAGCGGTAAAAGTACTGCCCGCTGAGGACCAGCTCCTGGACTTTGACACTTCTGGCTTTACCATTGAAAAAACGTTCCAGAATAAGCTGAACCGGACAGAGACGCCTTCGGAAGAACAGCTGCGGCATATCCTGTCCAAAACCGGAAAGTATTCAAAAGAAGATGAGTTAAACTGCGGCGCCTGCGGCTACCACAGCTGCCGGGAAAAGGCCATCGCTGTATTCCATGGAAAAGCAGAACTTTCCATGTGCATCCCTTATATGAGTGAGCGTGCCCAGTCCCTGTCCAACACGGTTCTGGATGTCTCTCCCAATATGACCATCATCGTAGACAGAGACTTGAATATCCACGAGTTCTCCGCAGCCGCCGAGAAGCACTTTCATATCACACGCAAGGAAGCTCTGGAGACCAACCTTTTTGAATTGATGGATACCGATGATTTTGAGTGGGCTTTTGAGAATAAGCAGCACGTGGCCAGCAAGAAAATGGAATTTCCCGAATATGAGTTTACCGCTATGATGAGGCTGGTCTATATGAAGAAGGAGGACTCGGTCCTGGCAATCTTAATCGATATCACCAAAGAAGAAGAGGCTGCCAGACAGGAATACGCAAAGAAACTGGAAACCGTAGATCTTGCACAGAAAGTAATCGACAAGCAGATGACTGTGGCACAGCAGATTGCAGGCCTTCTGGGGGAAACCACTGCTGAGACAAAGGTAACATTGAACAACATCTGTAAAACTCTTTTGGACGATGAATAATGGGGAAGAATGAAGATGAGTATCCGTGTAGAAATGGCTTATAAAAGCCTGAATAAAAAAAATGAAGAATTATGCGGGGATAAAGTGGAGATGCTTCACACAGACAATTCCCATATTCTGATTCTGGCTGACGGCATGGGAAGCGGCGTAAAAGCCAATATACTGGCCACACTCACGTCAAAGATTCTGGGAACCATGTTTTTAAACGGTGCCTCTCTGGAAGACTGCGTAAAAACCGTTGCCAAAACCCTGCCCGTCTGTCAGGAACGCCAGATTGCCTATGCCACGTTCAGTATCCTGCAGGTATTCGACAACGGCCAGGCCTATCTGGTGGAGTACGACAATCCCTCCTGCATCTTTGTCCGGGACGGGGAACTGATTCCAATCCCCAAAAATATCCGGGAAATCGAGGGGAAAAACATTAACGAATACCGTTTTCAGGTAAAAGAAGGAGATGCCTTTGTATTGGTCAGCGACGGAACCATCTATGCCGGTCCCGGTGACCTGTTTAACCTGGACTGGACATGGGAAAATATGTCCAGCTACACGGTAAAAACCGCCAGAACCGCTCACTCAGCCGCCCGGCTTGCCACTTTGCTGAGCCAGGGATGTGATGAATTATATGAGGGGCGTCCGGGCGATGACACCACCATAGCTGTTATGAAGATTTCCAAAAAGAAGCTGGTGAAATTAATGACCGGACCGCCGAAAAGTCCCGAAGACGATGAGAAGGCGGTAAGACATCTCATGGAGGGAGAGGCATACCGCATTGTCAGCGGAGGAACCAGCTCTGAAATCACTGCCCGCATTCTCGACAAACCCATCACTGCCGAACCGGGTCCTCTGGACCCCAACATCCCTCCCATTTCCCATATTGAAGGAATCGACCTGACCACAGAAGGAGTTATCACTTTAAGCCACACATTAAAACTGCTGGAAAAGTATGCCTCTGATGAAGACTTGGACGAATCCTTCTACAAGCAGTTAGATGAAAATAACGGCGGTGCCATGATTGCCAGGATTTTAATCGAAGACTGCACTGACATGGAGATTATCCTGGGCACCGCCGTCAATGCCGCGCACCTGAACCCGAATCTGGCTTTTCATCTGCACGCAAGAAACCAGCTGGCAGAGCATTTGAAAGAATTGATGGAACAGATGGACAAAACGGTAACAATCACCTATTATTGATTTCATGTATTTCCACACTACTTATGAGATTTTATAAGCTCCCGTGCAGAGCGCATCTTATTCATATCAAAAATCTCCTGTATTTTTACTTTCCGCTTGTGGGACTTCAGGACAGCCAGGCTGCCATTATATATTTTCCAGGCTGTCCCCACAGGCACCAGATTCCACGCCGGATGCTGTCTCACCGGCTCCCGCTCCTGGCCTCCGCAGCCCACCACATACCCATTCTTTACCGCATAGATAAAATCATTGCAGTTTCGAATATCATAATTGATATCTGTGTATGCGGTTCCCACATACTGCTTTTTATGAGAATCGGAACCGCCAAATGCTGGTTTTTGATATTTTCTGGCCAGTTCACCAGCCTTCTGGTTAGATTCCGGCAGCTCACAGGTATTAAAAGCCTCCACAAAGTCAAATTGGTGAATCAGCTCTTTATCCCTCTTTAATTTTTCCGAACACATGGCACTTAAAAATTTGGCCCCAAAAGGATGGGCGGGCCCCAGAATTCCTCCATATCGATGAACAATCTTCACCAGAAGCTGCACCGGAAGCCCCCGCACTTCCAATATCCGGAGTTTTAGCTCATCAGGCATAATGACCAGAATATGACCGGCATCTATGGTATCGTACTCGATTCCTTTTAATATAACAAAGTCTTCATACACGCCTTTTCCGTGCAGTTTCTTCCAGGCACGGTATCCATTATACGTATTATGATCAGTGACCAGCATCCCATCAAATCCCTTCTGCCTGAGGAGACGCACATAATCTTCTATATCAATTCTCCCATCCAGAGAGCCGTTGCTTGTATGGCAATGTAAATCAAATCTCATACAATCATCCGCCTTTTTTCTTTATTATCCCACAAACAGGCAGGTATTACTCCACCATACCTGCCTGCCATTCCTTCATTATGAATTTATGATCTTCTCCAGGGCTTTCATCATTCCAATGGTCACGTCCCCGGTCACAGCCATATCCTCCGCCTCAGCCCACACACATACATCGGGCTGATACCGGGCAACAAATGCCACAAATTCCTTGTAATCGCTCTGCTGGCCCGACCACATGCCATTCTGTATATTCCAGTAGAGCA
>CANSYV010000234.1 GCA_947651335.1 uncultured Lachnospiraceae bacterium | reverse complement strand
TCTTTGGCCCCTTTTACCAGTGCCTGATAATCCACGGGGAACCGTCCGTCATCGGGATGGCCGATCACATTGATATAAGGATTTTCCATGGCTTTTAAATAAGCCCGGGTATTCTCCTCTTTGCTTCCGGGCTGTATGCAGGGTTTGTGCATACTGGCAATTACAATATCCAGGCTGGACATCTCCCTGTCGTTTAGATCCACATGCCCGTCGTAATCCAGGATGTTTACCTCCGAGCCCAGCAGAAGTTCCACACCGGACATGGAGCGGTTTAAAATCTTCAGATTGTGAAAATAAAAGTGCGGGCAGGTTCCCGGCATCTGGGGGGCATGTTCGGTAATTCCCAGAACTTTCAGTCCCTTGTCCGCCGCGGCCTGTACCATTTCCCGCATGGTATTGTAAGCATGGCCGCTTACCAGTGTATGCGTATGCAAGTCCATCGTGTATTCCACAATAATTTCCTCCTAGAGAGTGGTTATTTCTTCTATTACTATACTCTAACATTTTTACACAATGGCAGTCAATATCATTTTGCCGATATAATTGACTTTTCCCCTATGCCATGGTACAGTCTTAGAAAATACCGGGAAATAACTTGTGCAGCTAAGGAACTGGGAAAGGAATGGCGATGGGAGAATGAGCAGTCATGCGGATAAATCGGAAAGAAGTATCTGGATGCCGGGGTGCAGAAAAATGGTGGAGTTCCTGCCGGAAGCGTTTCCGGAGGATGTGGAATGCCCCATGATGGCAGCGGTGGACGTGGGCTCTGTTTCTGTGGGAGTTTATCTTCTGGACGGATTGACCGGGGAGAGGCTTGCCGCCAGGAGTATGCTGAATCCCCAGGTGCAGTATGGGATGGATGTGATTCAGCGGTGCAGCTATGCTCTGGAAAACGGGCCGGAGATATTGAGCGGCTGTATCCGCAGCGCAGTCAATGTGCTTCTGCGGGAGGCGTCAAGGGAGTGCGGGCGCAGCCAGGAAGATATTGTACAGATTGTAATGGTGGGAAATTCTTACATGCAGCACTTATTTTTGGAGATTTCCCCCAGGCCTCTGGTATCCGCCCCGCATAAATGGACCGAAAAGGATGCCCTGCGTTTTCGGGCCTCAGAGTATGGTCTGATGGTCTATCCATGGGCACAGCTGTGCTGGCTGCCTGGAATCGGAGGATTTGTGGGGGCGGATACTGTGGGATGTCTGCTGGCGTCCGGCATGGACCAGAGGGAGGATATGGCGCTTCTGGTGGACATTGGTGTGAATGTGGAGATTGTGCTGGGTAATAGAAAATGTGGTCTGACTGCCTGCTTTACTGCTGTGGGCGCGGCTTTTGAGGGGGTGAGAATCGTCTGCGGCATGCGCGGCGGTCCGGGGGCCATTGACCGGGTATATCTGGAAGAAGGAGAGATGAAATTCCATGTGATGGGCGGGGGAGACCCCATAGGAATCTGTGGTTCCGGCCTGCTGGACGCTGTGGCGTGCCTGCTGAAGCTGGGTGAAATCGACCAGAGCGGCAGGCTGAAAGAGACGTATTACTTTACCAGGAGGGTATTTCTCACTCAGCAGGATATCCGGGAGGTACAGCTGGTCAAAGGGGCAGTGGCAGCGGGAATCCGTCTGCTGTGCATGGAAAAGAACATCCGGCCGGAAGAAATCAGAGAGCTTTTGCTGGCGGGCACTTTCGGGTATTATATGAATCCAGACAGCGCCGGCATTGTGGGGATGTTTCCCCGGGAGCTTCAGGGCCGCGTCACTGCCATTGGCAATGCCGCAGGGGAAGGAGCCCAGATTGCGGCCGCCAATGGGGGGGAATATGACAGATGCAGCCGGATTGCCAAAGACACGCAGTTTTTCGACTTGACACAGGAACCCCAGTTTGGTGACATTTATATTTCGGAACTGGGTTTTCCAGCAGCTCCTTAGCTGGATGAACGCCTATGCTTCATCCAGGGCTATCAGATGGAAGGAGAGCAGCATGTAGAGCAGTTCGTCCGGGTCGGAAAAGTCGGTTTTCAGGACTTCTTTGATTTTTTTTAACCGGTACAGCAGGGTACTTCTGTGTATGAAGAGCGCTTCTGCCGTCCGGGTGATGTTCTGCTGGTTTTCCAGATAACACCGCACAGTGGGATAGAGCTGGGTATGGTTCATGTCGTCCGCGTGTTTCAGGTCCAGAAGCTTTTCGTGGCCCACCATATAGGCGGGGAGCTTTTTGGTGATCTGCTCCAGGATATAGGGAAGGGCGATCTGGTCAAAATGGTGTATCCACTGGGAGGGATTGACCCGTTTTCCCACCTGGAGGGCAATGGAAGCCTGGATATACTGTCTCTGGAAATTAAAGTGTCCCAGCATACTGCGGCTGTATCCTGCGTTTAAAAGGCTGTCCCTGATAAAGCTGGCCAGCTTCTGAGAGATAACATCTGTGGTCAGGCTGCACAGGTCCAGATTGATGTACACCACCACATTGTCCTGATGCTCTATGGCGCAGGAAGCGGGAATGGAGTTCTCCACATAGCTGCAGATGGAGCGCAGGGTGAGGTTTTTAAAGTCCAGAATGCCGGTTTTGATTAAAATACACTGATAATGGCAGGCAGAGGTCCAGCCTGCGGCGGATATCT
This sequence comes from uncultured Lachnospiraceae bacterium, assembly GCA_947651335.1. Classification (GTDB taxonomy): domain Bacteria; phylum Bacillota; class Clostridia; order Lachnospirales; family Lachnospiraceae; genus MGBC164599. The sequence goes on along the minus strand of CANSYV010000234.1, from coordinate 1,310 downwards.
GCTGGCTGATGTCTACATAGTCCGCTCCGGAGTTGGTGAGCAGATTCTGGAAAATATGGTGCAGAGAATAGGCGCTGTCCCGGAGGCTGACCGTGTTGGTGGACAGGGCGTGGGAGATCATCCGGGCCAGGTACTCCAGCAGAAAGCCGAAGGTATCGTCCAGGGGAATCTCACCGATGGAAGTCATAAGCCGGTACACGGTTTTATCAAATTTTGTAATGTTCACGCACAGCTGGGGCTCGGCCACATCGTTGCCGGGGTAGAAGAAGTAGCCGGTGCGGTTGTAAGCTTCTGTATAATTGGCATCCTGCTTCATGGAATTCACCAGTGCCCGGGTTTCTTCATTGGACCCCAGCACAGAGTTTTTCAATTCTCCGTAGGATGTTTTTTTTGCGGCCACAACGGTAAAATCCATGCCGATGACAGTCATGGGGTTGGGGATGATGTGGTCTGTAAGATTCAGAAGATGCTGTATGGAAGAATTTTTCAGCCTGGATTCGAACAGGGACTGATTCCATTCTTCGTAAAGAGAAAAAATCTCCTGCAGGTACGCAAAGACCTGGCCGCACAAAGCTGAGGCAGGCAGGATGCATACATTGGGGTATTCAGCCACAGACACGTCAAACTGGTTTCCGGTAAAAATAAGAAAGACTTTTGACAGCCGGTGGGTGGGCGGGATGAAATCCGGGTTGTTAATCACGTAGATCAATCCGTCTTCTATTACATGCTGTCCCTCATAATAGACGGGATATTTTAAATGAGGTTCGCTGGAAAGCCACAGGGAGGCGGTCGTCTCATATTGTTTCTGAAGGTGGTAGGAAATTAAAAGCGCACTGAGTTTCATGAGGTCTATGTACATCCTTTCTGTGAGCGGATAGCTGCGGTTGGTTCTATTATACACCCATGAAGCGGCCGTTTCTACAAAATGTAGGAAATTCTGTAAAATAATCAGCAGTTTTGCATATAGAAGAAATGCATGGTGTGTGATAAACTTTGGTCATTGAAAACAAGGAGGAAATAATTGAAATGATCATTATCGGTGAAAAAATCAATGGCTCCATTCCGGCTGTTGCGGAAGCGATCGCTGCCCGTGACGCTGAATTTATAAAGAACAGAGCAAAGGCTCAGGCAGAGGCCGGGGCAACATTCATCGACTGCTGTGCGTCGGTTCCCGAGGCAGAGGAAGTGGAGACATTAAAATGGATGATCGAGTGTATCCAGGAAGCGACAGATCTTCCCATCGCAGTGGACAGCCCCAGCGCGGACGTAATCAAAGAGGCATATAAGTTCTGTAACAAAGAGGGAATCAT
>CANSYV010000233.1 GCA_947651335.1 uncultured Lachnospiraceae bacterium | reverse complement strand
GATACGAGGGAAAACGTGGAAGGTCGATATTTTGTATAAGCAGACACATGATCAGCACCCTTTAATCGAAAATTTATTATACGTACTGCAAAATACCAGTGAAACGGATGCGGATGCTGGTACTGACGGCGGATCTTTAGCTGCCGGAAGCCATCTGCTGGCGGACAGCCAGAAAATAGAGACGGCCCGGGAATTCGCGAAATTTATGGATGAGATGCCGGGAGGGTTTTTCATTTACCGTGCTCACGGCGGCGAAGAACTCCTCTATGCAAATGCCGCCCTGCTCCGAATCTTCAACTGCAGTACCATGGAGCAGTTTCGGAAACACACAGGCAATTCGTTCAAAGGTATCGTTCACCCTGAGGATCTGGAAGCGGTAGAGGAAAGCATCTACGAACAGATTGAGCATAACCAGGATGACCTGGACTATGTGGAATACCGGATTATCCGCGCAGACGGGCAGATACGCTGGCTGGAGGATTATGGCCATTTTGTCCACAGTGAGATATTGGGAGATATTTTCTATGTTTTTGTGGGAGACGCCACGGAAAAGAGAAATCGTCTGCTGGCTGAAAGGGCTGTATTTACCACAGACAAACTGCAGAAAGTTCAAAATCTGCAGACCCAGATTGATATATATAACAGGCAGATGCGGGATTTTAACCGGGAGCATCTGCAGCGTCTGGAGGTAATCGAGGGCCTCAGCGCCAATTATGAGTCTATCCTCTATGCGGATTTGGATATCAACAAAGTGATACCATACCGGCTGAGCAGCAGGACAGAATATCAATTTAACAAAAAATATGAAGTAAGGGATTATCACTGGTATACTGCTGATTATGTCAAAACCTGGGTCTGCCCGGAAGACAGAGAGTTGGTTTTAAAGGCAACAGACCCTGCTTATATCCGAAAAAAACTTTCCGGAATACAGACATATTATATTAATTTCCGCGTGCTGAAGGACGGGGAGGTCCAATACCTGCAGCTTCGCATTGTGGACGTGCGCAGACACGACCATGTGGCCCAGATTGTTATGGGTTACCGGAGGGTGGACGAGGAGATCCGCCGGGAAATGGAGCAGAAAAAGATTTACCAGGATGCTCTGGAACATGCAAAGCAGGCCAATGACGCGAAAAACCTGTTTCTCTCCAACATGTCCCATGACCTGCGCACTCCGTTGAATGCAATCACAGGCTTTACGGCTCTTGCCAGAAATCCCAAAGACCGGGAACAGCTCCTTCATTGTCTGGACCAGATAGAGGCGTCCAGTGCCCAGCTTCTAGACCTTATAAACAATGTTCTGGAGTTCTCACAGATGGAATCAGGTATGGTACATTTGGAGGAAACGTCCTATAATATTCATGACCTGCTCCAGGAAATTTATACAGAGATGCAGCCGTCTGCCCAGGCAAAGAACTTATCCTTTACGTTACATACAGAAGGTGTGAGACACACAAGCGTATGCAGTGACCGCCGCAAGATACACCAAATTCTCATGACACTCACCGGCAATGCCATTAAATACACAGAACCAGGCGGAAATGTTTCTATTACTGTCACAGAACAGGCATCCGCGGCTGTGGACCATGCCAGTTATCGGTTTGCGGTGGAGGACAGCGGAATCGGCATGCCGGAAGATTTTGTCAAGCGCATATACGAGCCATTTGAGCGGCAGCAGAATACCACCATCAGCGGTGTGCTGGGCACTGGACTGAGACTGTCCATAGCCAAAAACCTCACCGATATGCTGGGAGGGACCATAGATATTCACAGTGTCCCGGACCAGGGCAGCCGTTTCACCCTTATACTGGATATGCGCATAGAGAAAAACCAGATGGAACCGCCTGCCGGACTGGAGGAAAAGGTACTGGGTCTGGTGGGCAGCCAGAAAATTCTTCTGGTGGAAGACAATGAAGTGAACACAGAGATCGAGATGGAACTGCTGGAAAATCTGGGATTTCACATGGATACCGCTGAAAATGGCAGCATTGCCGTGGAAAAGGTGAGCACGTCCCAGCCCGGAGATTATGCGCTGGTTCTCATGGATATTCAGATGCCTGTCATGGACGGCCATCATGCCGCCCGGGCAATACGCGCACTGGATGATCCCCGGCTGGCATCCCTGCCTATCATCGCCCTGTCGGCCAATGCTTTTGACGAAGACCGGAAAATGTCCATGGAAAGCGGGATGAATGCCCACCTGGCAAAACCTCTGGATGTTTCTGAGCTATTGGAACTGATGTGGAAAATTTTGTTGAAAAATGAGGAGGAATATCATTGAAAGAATACGAAGCAGTATGGGAGATTTTTAATCTTTGCTCCGGAAACCAGATGAGAGATGTCTTTGTGGAAGAACTGGAAATCGAAGACCTGGACGCTTTTATCAAAAACAAATTCAAAGGGGAGGATGTGAGTTATGAGAAATCAATTCTGGAAGACGGCACCGTAATCTATGACATCCGCACATCTGATATCTCACAGCGGTACTCCTTTACAGAAATAAAATAAGTTGCTATAATAAGATCATGCAATCGATACGCCCAATCAAGCAGATTAAGAAACTGCCGAATCATATATTGCTGCAGATGACGCAGGATACGCAAAACACAAAAAACGGAGGCATCATGAACAAAAGCGAAAATCAGCATTTCCACAAACACGTTCTGGAAAACGGAACAGTTGTGGAACATACCCATGAACATGAGCACGGCCACGGTCACACCCACAGCCATACCCATACAAAAGCGGTTATCAACCGGCTTTCCCGCGCCATTGGCCATTTGGAATCTATTAAAAAAATGGTGGAATCCGGAAGGGACTGCAGTGAAGTACTGGTTCAGTTATCTGCGGTAAAGTCTGCCATCAACAACACAGGAAAGGTCATACTTCAGGACCACATTGAACACTGTATCGTAGATGCAGTGGAGCACGGAGACAAGCAGGCGCTGGCAGAATTGGAGAAGGCGATCGACCAGTTTATCAAATAGCAAAGGAGTATACGCGACATGGCAAAAGAATGCGACAACAGCAGCTGCACCAAAGAGGACTGCGCTGGCTGTAAAGAAAAGAAAGAGAATGGAATCCCCAAAGAACAATGTAATCAGTTTTCAGAAATCCGCCGGGTAATCGGCATTGTCAGCGGCAAGGGCGGTGTTGGAAAATCCTTCATGGCAGCTTCCCTGGCCAACCAGCTGGCGGCAAAAGGCTACCGGGTGGGAATCATGGACGCAGACGTGACAGGACCGTCCATCCCCAAAATGTATGGATTGAAAGGAGCTGCCTCGGCAGACGAGAACGGCATCCGTCCCATGGTTACAGAGAATGGTATTAAGATCATATCTGTAAATCTGCTTCTGCCCACAGAGGAAACCCCGGTGATCTGGAGAGGCCCTGTGATCGCCAACATGGTAAAACAGTTCTGGACAGATGTAGTCTGGGAAGAAATTGATTATCTGCTGGTAGACATGCCTCCGGGAACCGGAGATGTGCCTCTTACTGTATTCCAGTCTCTGCCTATAGATGGAGTGGTTATCGTTACTTCACCCCAGGATCTGGTGCGTATGATCGTTAAGAAAGCCTACAATATGGCAGACATGATGCACGTGCCGGTGCTGGGCATTGCGGAAAACTACAGCTATGTGAAATGTCCGGACTGCGGAAAAGAATTGAAAGTATTCGGCGAAAGCCATATTGACGAAATCGCCGGGGAACTGAATGTTCCTGTATTGGGAAAAATTCCGGTAGACCCGGAATTTGCCTCCGCGGCAGATAAGGGAATCTTCCACACTGTGCAGAATGAGTATCTGACAGACGGCGTGAGAGTAATGCCGGAGCTTTCATAATTGCGCTGTAACTGTTCCATGTTTTCCGTCCCGCGGAATCATACGGTTGAATAGTTACATTAAGCCTTCATATTCAGAGAAAAATCAATCC
>CANSYV010000232.1 GCA_947651335.1 uncultured Lachnospiraceae bacterium | reverse complement strand
GTTATTTTAAATTAGGTATTGACAAAGAGATTGAACAATGTTACCATACACTCACAGAAAAACGTTTCGCTAACACAAACGAGATTAAGGAGGAATCTGCAGTGAAACTTACATTAAACGAATCAGGCAAGAAGTGGATTACAACAGAAGACCCTGCTATTTTATTTGAGGATAATGAAGTGGGGAGGATGAAGAAGGAAATCTGGGACATGACAGAGGAACAGCTGGACGCAGTGCTGGAGGAGTATGGAATTCCGTCACCGTCCGAGCTGGGTGTGGCAGGTACATACATTCAAAATACACCCCGGGCAGAGCAGATCGAGAAACGCCGTAAAAATGACATTGTGTTTGTTCCCATCGGATGTACTGAGAATCACGGACTCCATAACAATACCGGCCTGGATACCTTTATGTGTTCACAGATTATTGAGGGGGTGCGCCGTTACACAAAAAAGCAGGGCCATGAAGTGAATCTGGCTTTTACACCGCTGAATTATGGAGGACATCCCTATCATCACATCGGGATGCCGGGAACGGTTATTATGCCGGAAGAAGTTGTGAAAGAAACATTGATCTATACCATGCTGGGGCTCTGGGATGATGGCTACCGCAAGATTATTTTCATCAACAACCATGGACATCTGTGGATGATCGAATCGGCAATCCAGGAATTCTGCAAGCGCTATCAGCTTCCCGGGATTTTCCGTGTGATAGACTGGCACAGAGCTGTCCGGGAATTCTTCTATCCAACTGGCAGTGAACTGAGCCTGGAGACACACTTTGTACATGCGGATGAAGCGGAGACAGCAGTGGCTCTGCTCATGTTCAGGGACATGGTAAATATGGACTATGTGCAGGACAAGCTGGGAGAGGGGATGCTGCCAGAAGGACATATGGATAAATCCACAGATCCGTTCCGCCGTCCCTGCCGCTGGAGTGAAGGGGAAGGCCATGCGGCAATCGAACGTTACGCAACTCCGGAAGGTGTGGTGGGAGTGCCGTCTCAGGCCACAGCCCGCAAGGCAAAACGTCCCATTGCAGCCATCCTGAGATATCTGACCCTTCTCCATGATCAGATTCTGGAAGCGTTTCCTGCGGGAACAGTACCGCCGGTGGAGAAGATCACGCTCAGGACAGCAGAAGAGCTGGCACCGTTTTTGAAAGAACCATTGAGTGACGGATGGAAATCTGTAGCGGAGCTTCCCAGAATCGGATATTTTGAAAAACTGTAAAGGGTGGAATATGGAGCGATATGCTGAAAAGATAAGAAATGCGCTTCCACAGGCAGTATTGGACATAAAAAAAGAAAGCTATGCGGCCGTGGAAGGACTGCGGGCCGTTTATGCCCTGGCAGACTCAGAGGAATATCTGATTGTGGACGGCTGCAAGGCCTTTCAGTTTGACGGTGTGATGCATGGAGGTCCAAACGGGGTCAAAGTCTGCTGTATGAACCATGATAACCGAATGATTATGAATAAAGAATTTGCTTACACGGCCCCCCGGGCTGTGGGCAGGCAGGGAGCATCCTTTGGGTGCGGAGACCGTCTGGGAATTGCGGGAGCAGGACAGCTTCAGGCGGTTTCCAGGGCGGAGGTCATACCCGTATTGGCACAGCAGAGTCTGCGGGAACTGTCTCTTACAGGCCGTTCTTACGATGATGTGATGGATGCGGCTGCCTGGGCGGTGTTTAAAAGCGGTTATAAAAAAGGGTACGGGGCAGATGGCGACCATCTGAAAAACCTAGAAGAAATTGAGGCGGCAGTAAATCATGGAGTATCCATGATCACGCTGGATTGTTCCCTGGTGCTGGGAGACAGACCGGAAAGTGAAGCACAGTGCCGGGCACTGTACCAGAAGATACCAAAGTCCTGCCGAAATGAACTGGAAGAAGAATATTTACAGAAAGATTTTGGGAATTTGGGAGTCGTATTCGGCCAGCGGAGTCTGGAGAGGACTGTTGTTGTATATAAAGATGCTGTGGAACTGGCACAGGCAGCCTATCAGATGCTGAAAAGATCAGGACGTCAGATTGATCTGGAAATATCGCTGGATGAGACAGACCACAGGACTGATTTGAAAGCCCACTATTTTGTGGCAAATGAACTGCGCAGGAGAAATGTGGTGATTAACAGTATTGCTCCCCGGTTTGTGGGAGAGTTTCAGAAAGCGGTTGACTATATTGGAGAAGTGGAGGCGTTCCGGGCCAATCTGCGGGGGCATTGCAGGATTGCGGATTATTTCGGCCATAAAATCAGCGTCCATTCCGGTAGTGATAAGTTCCGGGTATTTCCGGTTGTGGCTGAAGAGACAAAAGGGCGGTTCCATCTTAAGACTTCAGGAACCAGCTGGCTGGAGGCTGTGCGTGTGATTGCCCAGACAGAACCTGCGCTGTACAGGGATATGCATAAGACGGCGGCTGCGAATTATCAAAAGGCGGGAGCCTATTATAAAGTGGACTGTGACCTGGAGCGTGTGAAGCCGCTGGACCAGGTTCGGGATGAGGAGCTTCCTGATTATATGGATCAGGACGATGCCAGACAGCTTCTGCATATTACGTACGGGTTTATGCTGCGGGAAGACGGGCAGTTACACAGGCGGATAATGGAAGCCCTTGACAGGCACAGCGGAAAATACAGGGAGGCCCTGGAGCGGCACTTCACCAGACATTTGAGTCTTCTCGGATGCATGAAAGAGAAAACCGGGGCAGAGGCTCCCGGTTTTGCATAACAGCTGATTTACTAAGAAGGCAGTTTCCGGCAGGTTTGACCCACGCAGAGGGACACATCAATGATTTCGTTAGCAGGGGGCGGGTTTTTATCTGCATTTTTGATATAATCAAAAGCCATCTGCGCGATTAATTCAATATTCTGCCGTATGGAAGTGATTTTAGGATAAAAGTGACAGTCCACAGCGTCAATTCCGCAGATGGAAAATTCATTGGGGATATTTACGCCGAGAGAGTTTGCGCGCATGATAAATCCCTGTGCCATCTGGTCACTGGAAGCAACAATGGCAGTGGGCGGGTCAGGCAGAGAATAGAAATAGTCGAAGGCATGGATTCCGCTTTCTTCGGCAAATGTACTAAAGAGCACGTACTCTTTCAGAACATCAAGAGAATGCCTTTCCATAGCGTGACAAAAGCCTTCATAGCGTTCTTTTCCTGACAGACTGCAGGCGTCACCTCCGATAAAGCCTATTTTCCGATGATTCAGGTGGAAAAGATAATCAATCAGCAGCCGGAGCGCTTTTCTGTTATCTGAAATAATGGAATAGGAAAATACATCTTTAAAATTGCTGCGGTCCATCAGGACCAGAGGAATGGATGCCTGAGAATCCAGTTCAAAATTTCTGCGGGTGGTGCCCACTGTGTAGATGATACCGCCGGCGCGGATGCTCTTGCAGTAATCATAATATTGTTTTTCCCGTTTGAGAGAATACTCTGTCTCACAGACGATTAAATTGTACCCGCTGTCAAATGTGATCCGGTTCAAATGCCGCATCAGGCATATGTAGTAGGGATTGGAGATATCCGGAACAAAGAAAGCGATTGTCCGGGATATGCCGTCGTTGAGCAGACTTCTGGCTGTGGGGTTTGGAATGTACCCGCATTCTTTGATAGCTTTTAATACTTTCTCCCGTGTTTTTGGAGAAGTGCTCTCTGGAGAGTTGATGACACGGGAAACTGTTGCAATGGAGACTCCAGCCAGGCCGGCAACATCCCTGATGCCGGCAAAACGTTTTTTGATGGCCATAATTATTCGTTCCTTTTCGTAATATGTTTCAAATTATATCATTTAAAATTGTATAAATCAACCTAAAAGAAACCCGATAAGTCAGCATATTAATTGACTATAATTGTAAAAAAGAAAAAATATTTGTTTATATTGACAAATCAAATACAGAGTGATACAATTTTCCTGTAAAATGAAACGTGTTACAAATTA
>CANSYV010000231.1 GCA_947651335.1 uncultured Lachnospiraceae bacterium | reverse complement strand
TCTTTTCCTATAGAAAGTGTTAGAATATAATGAAATTTCCAAAATGGAGAACAGGAGTAGAATAAATGAGCATTCTGACGAAAATCTTTGGCACGCACAGCGAGCACGAAGTGAAGCGTATCCGTGGCATTGTTGATAAAATAGAAGCTTTGCGGCCGTCTATGCAGGAGCTGGATGATGCCGCTCTGCGGGACAAGACCCGTGAATTTAAGAACAGGCTTTCCCAGGGGGAGACGCTGGACGATATTCTGCCGGAGGCGTACGCTGTAGTGCGGGAGGCGGCCAGGAGAACTTTAAATATGGAGCATTACCGGGTACAGTTAATCGGAGGTGTGATCCTGCACCAGGGCCGTATTGCCGAGATGAAAACCGGTGAAGGAAAGACTCTGGTATCCACTCTGCCAGCTTATCTGAACGCTCTGGAAGGAAGGGGCGTCCATATTGTGACGGTGAACGACTATCTGGCCGCCCGTGATGCCGAGTGGATGGGGGAAATCCACAAGTTTCTGGGACTGACCGTTGGGGTTGTGTTAAATTCCATGGACAACGACGAGCGGCGGGAGCAGTACGCCTGCGACATCACCTACATCACCAACAATGAGCTGGGATTTGATTATCTGCGGGATAATATGGTGATTTATAAAGAGCAGCTGGTGCAGAGGGAACTGTACTATGCCATCATCGATGAGGTGGACTCCGTGCTCATCGACGAAGCCCGTACTCCGCTGATTATTTCCGGGCAAAGCGGCAAGTCCACAAAGCTGTATGAGCTCTGTGACATGCTGGCCCGGCAGCTGCAGCGGGGCGAGGCCAGCGGCGAGATGACTAAGATGACAGCCATCATGGGCGAGGAAATCATAGAGACCGGGGATTTCATTGTCAATGAGAAGGATAAAATTGTCACACTGACAGAAGACGGTGTGAAAAAAGTGGAGAAATTTTTCTCCATTGAAAATCTCTCTGACCCGGAAAATCTGGAGATCCAGCACAATATTATTCTGGCGCTGCGGGCCCACAATCTGATGCACAGAGATCAGGATTATGTGGTAAAAGATGATGAAGTTTTGATTGTGGATGAATTTACGGGGCGTATTATGCCCGGCAGGAGGTATTCTGACGGCCTGCACCAGGCCATTGAGGCCAAGGAAAAGGTAAAGGTAAAACGGGAGAGCAAGACCCTGGCCACCATCACATTCCAGAACTTCTTTAACAAATATGAAAAGAAGGCGGGCATGACCGGTACCGCGCTCACAGAGGAAAAGGAATTCCGTGATATCTACGGCATGGACGTGGTGGAAATCCCCACCAATGAGCCGGTGCGCAGGGTGGACCAGGACGACGCCGTGTATATGACCAAGAAAGAGAAGTTCAACGCAGTGGTGGAATCCATCAAAGAAGCCCATGCAAAACAGCAGCCTGTACTGGTAGGCACCATCACCATCGAAACTTCGGAACTTCTCAGCGGCATGCTGCGAAGAGAGGGGATTCCCCACAATGTGCTCAACGCCAAGTTCCATGAGCAGGAGGCAGAGATTGTGGCCCAGGCCGGCGCGGCGGGGGCGGTGACCATTGCCACCAACATGGCCGGACGTGGTACGGATATTAAGCTGGACGATGTGGCGAGGGAAGCCGGGGGGCTCCGCATTGTGGGCACAGAGAGGCACGAATCCAGGCGTATTGACAACCAGCTGCGGGGGCGTTCCGGCCGCCAGGGGGATGTGGGTGAATCCAGATTCTATATTTCCCTGGAAGACGATCTGATGCGTCTGTTCGGTTCCGAACGGCTGATGAACATTTTCAAGTCGCTGGGTGTGCCGGAAAATGAACAGATTGAGCATAAGATGCTCTCCAGTGCCATAGAGAAGGCGCAGATGAAGATAGAGAGCAATAACTTCGGCATTCGTAAGAATCTGCTGGATTATGACCAGGTTAATAACGAGCAGAGGGAAATTATCTACAAAGAGCGCCGGAAGGTGCTGGACGGGGACAGCATGAGAGACTCCATCTGCCGGATGATTACCGATGTGGTGGACAGTACTGTGGATATGTGTTTTTCGGACGATGTGGATTCGGAAGAATGGGATATCCAGCAGTTTAATCAGGTTCTGCGTCCCATTATCCCTGTGAAGCCTCTGGAGAGAGAGGGAATCAAAGGAAAGAAAAAGAACCAGATCAAACATGAACTGAAAGAAGAAGCCATTAAGCGCTATGAGCTGAAAGAGACAGAGTTCCCGGAACCGGAACAGATCCGTGAACTGGAGCGGGTGGTTCTGCTGAAAGTGATTGACAACAAGTGGATGGACCACATTGACGATATGGAACAGCTGCGCCAGGGAATCGGCCTGCAGGCATACGGACAGAGAGACCCGGTTATTGAATATAAGATGAGCGCTTACGATATGTTCAATGCCATGACTTCCAATATTCAGGAAGAAACGGTGCGGCTTTTGTACCATGTGCGTGTAGAACAGAAAGTGGAGAGGGAGCAGGTAGCCCAGGCCACTGCCACCAACAAAGAGGAGGACGGGCCCAGGAAGCCCAAGCAGAGGGCAAAGGCAAAAGTCTATCCCAATGACCCATGTCCCTGCGGAAGCGGCAAAAAGTATAAACAGTGCTGCGGAAGAAAAGCATAGTTGCGTTTGGCAGTAAAATATGATATGGTTAGAGCCATTAAAATAGGAAAGAAGGTGAAGCTGTGGTTGAATTAGATCAATTAAAAACAATATTGAATTCTTATGCGGAGCCATTAGTGGAAGTGAGGGATTCACTTTGACCTGGCTGGCAAAGAAAAGAGGATAGAAGAACTGGAGCGGGAGATGGAAGCGCCGGATTTGTGGGAGAATCCGGTGCGCTCCCAGGAAATGGCCCGGGAACTGAAATATCTGCGGGATGATATGGACACGTATAAAAAGCTTCAGGGGCAGATGGAGGACATGGAGACGCTGCTGGAGATGGGGTACGAGGAACAGGACCCGGACCTGATTCCGGAGATCCGGGAAATGCTCAAAGAATTCGAGACGTCTCTGGAAGCCATCCGCATGAAAACCCTGCTGTCAGGGGAGTACGACAAGAGCAATGCCATTGTCACCCTCCATGCGGGAGCTGGAGGGACGGAATCCTGTGACTGGGCCAGCATTCTCTACCGGATGTATACCCGGTGGGGAGAGCGCAAAGGCTTTGGGCTGGAAGTGCTGGATTATCTGGACGGGGATGAGGCAGGCATAAAGTCTGTCACCTTTGAGGTGAAGGGAGAAAATGCCTTCGGTTATCTGAAATCAGAAAGAGGCGTCCACCGTCTGGTGCGGATTTCTCCTTTTAACGCCGCGGGAAAACGCCAGACGTCCTTTGTCTCCTGCGATGTAATGCCGGACATTGAAGAAGATCTGGACGTGGAGATTAATGACGATGATATCCGGGTGGACACGTACCGTTCCAGCGGCGCTGGCGGACAGCATATCAATAAGACGTCGTCGGCGATCCGCATCACCCATTTTCCCACGGGAATTGTAGTGCAATGTCAAAATGAGCGCTCCCAGCATATGAATAAGGATAAAGCCATGCAGATGCTGAAGGCGAAGCTGTATCTCTTAAAGCAGCAGGAAAATGAGGCGAAATTATCCGGCATCCGTGGAGAAGTAACAGAAATCGGCTGGGGAAACCAGATCCGTTCTTATGTGATGCAGCCGTATACCATGGTGAAAGACCACAGAACCAATTACGAGGCCGGTAATGTGGAAGGAGTGCTGGACGGGGATCTGGACCCGTTTATTAATGCGTACCTGAAGGCGGGCGCTTTGACGAAGGCTTAACTGTGTTTGAGAGACATCAGAAAGGGGATAACGGATGAAATACGTAGTGATTTTAGGGGATGGGATGGCAGATGAGCCCATTGAACTGCGAAGTGGAGTCGGGACAGACGGTGGTGATTGCCGGAAACACAGTTAAGC
>CANSYV010000230.1 GCA_947651335.1 uncultured Lachnospiraceae bacterium | reverse complement strand
CGTTTTTCGGCGTGCTTTCCCTGGGAACCATTCAGAATATTGTATCTTCGGCGGGGCTTGACCAGGCATGGTGGTCCGGCATTACAAGAGCGGTTATGCTCTGTCTGTTCCTGGTGATACAAAGTGTGGTAATGGCCCGTAAGAAGAAGGCTTAACTGCCCATAGATTTGGCAGGAGAAGGGAGAGGTCTTTATGATAAGAAAATATGTCATGATCTTCATGGTGGTTTTGGCTGTCAGCGCAGGTGCGGGGTGGGTGTTTTTCGGATGCGCTTTTGAGGAAGAAATTTCTCATGACCCGTCACCCCGCGGCGAAGAAGATTATATCGTAATCGGCCTCTCCCAGATTGGTTCAGAGTCGGACTGGAGAAATGCCAATACAGAATCCTTTAAGTCCGTATTTACAGCGGGAAATGGATATTATCTGCTGTATGAGGACGCCCAGCAGAAACAGGAGAACCAGCTGAAGGCTGTACGGGATTTTATTCTCCAGGAGGTGGATTATATCATCCTGGACCCCATTGTGGAGACTGGGTGGGATACGGTTCTCATGGAGGCAGAGGATGCGGGAATTCCCGTGATATTAGTGGACCGGCAGATGGTGTTGGAAAATGATGAGCTGTATACCTGCTGGGTGGGCAGCAATTTCCGGGAAGAAGGCCGGACGGCCGGACGATGGCTGGAAGACTATCTGAAAAGCCAGGGCCGTGAAAATGAGGAGATCCGTATGGTAACCCTCCAGGGAACGCCGGAGTCTTCCGCGCAGATTGGGCGGACCAGCGGTTTCGCGGATGTGTTGTCAGAACATGAGAACTGGAATATGCTGGACAAAAGAAACGGAGAGTTTACCCAGGCGAAAGGCCAGGAGGTTATGGGGGATTTCCTGAAATTATATGAAGATATTGATGTGGTGGTCAGTGAAAATGACAACATGACCTTTGGAGCCATCGAGGCCATTGAGGCAGCTGGGAAGACCTGCGGGCCCGGGGGAGATATGATTATCCTTTCCTTTGACGCTGTGCGGGCGGCGGTTCAGTTTATGCAGGCCGGGAAAATCAATGCGGTCTTTGAGTGCAATCCCCTTCTGGGGCCCAAAGTGGCAGAGATTATTGATCAGCTGGAAGCCGGGGAGCAGGTGGAGAAAATACAATATATTGAGGAAACGTACTTTGATACTTCCATGGATTTGGAAAAGATTTTGAAAGAGAGAGTGTATTAGCCATGTTAAATATAAAAAAATATCAATTCTGGTTTTGTACAGGGTCCCAGGATCTGTACGGTGAGGAGTGTCTTGCCCATGTGGCAGAGCATTCCAGGACAATCGTGGAGGCGCTGAATGCTTCCGGGAATCTTCCCTTTGAAGTAGTCTGGAAGCCCACCCTGGTTACCAATGAGCTGATCAGGAGAACCTTCAACGAGGCAAATATAGATGAGAACTGCGCCGGCGTGATCACCTGGATGCACACGTTTTCACCGGCAAAATCCTGGATTCACGGACTGCAGGAATTCCGGAAGCCGCTGCTGCACCTGCACACCCAGTTTAACCGGGAGATTCCTTATGATTCCATTGACATGGACTTCATGAATGAGAACCAGGCGGCCCATGGGGACCGGGAGTACGGCCACATTTTCAGCCGCCTGGGGATGGAGCGGAAAGTTGTGGTGGGATTCTGGGAAGATGAAGATGTCCAGAAGAAAATTGCCTCCTGGATGCGCACCGCGGTGGGCGTGGTGGAAAGCCGCCATGTGCGCGTGATGAGGGTGGCCGACAATATGCGCAATGTAGCGGTTACCGAGGGGGATAAGGTAGAGGCGCAGATCAAATTCGGCTGGGAGGTGGACGCCTATCCGGTGAATGAGATCGCAGAGGCAGTGAATGCCGTGGGAAAAGGCGATGTGGACGCTCTGGTGGAAGAATACTATGACCGGTATGAGATTCTTCTGGAGGGCAGGGACGAAAAAGAATTCCAGGAGCATGTGGCGGTCCAGGCAGGTATTGAAATCGGATTTGAGAGATTTCTGGAAGAAAAGAATTATCATGCCCTTGTCACCCATTTCGGAGATCTGGGTTCCCTGAAGCAGCTTCCCGGGCTGGCCATCCAGAGGCTGATGGAAAAAGGCTATGGGTTCGGCGCGGAAGGGGACTGGAAGACGGCGGCCATGGTCCGGATTATGAAGATTATGACACAGGGAATGAAAGATGCCAAAGGCACTTCCTTCATGGAAGACTATACATACAATCTGGTTCCGGGAAAAGAGGGAATCCTCCAGTCCCATATGCTGGAGGTGTGCCCGTCCATTGCGCAGGGAACCATCAGCATCAAAGAGCAGCCCCTGTCCATGGGTGACAGGGAGGACCCGGCCAGGCTTGTGTTTACCTCCAAGACAGGGCCTGCGGTGGCCACATCCCTGATCGACCTGGGGGACAGATTCCGTCTGATTATCAATGAGGTGGAGTGTAAGAAAGTGGAAAAGCCCATGCCCAGACTTCCCGTGGCCACAGCGTTCTGGACCCCCCAGCCTGACCTGAAGACCGGTGCCCAGGCATGGATCTTGGCAGGAGGCGCCCACCACACGGCATTTTCTTATGACCTGACTGCGGAGCAGATGGGGGACTGGGCGGAAGCCATGGGGATTGAAGCCGTCTATATTGACAGAGATACCACAATCCGCCAGTTTAAGAATGAACTCCGGTGGAACAGCATGGCGTTTGGAAAATAGAACAGCAAAGGGGGCATAAAAAAGTGCTGGAAGAATTGAAACAGGCAGTATACGAAGCAAATATGCTTCTGCCTAAATATAATCTTGTCACATTTACCTGGGGAAATGCCAGCGGAATTGACCGGGAAAAGGGGCTCTTTGTGATCAAACCCAGCGGTGTGGAGTACGGCATCCTAAAGCCGGAAGACATGGTGGTGGTGGACCTGGATGGCAGGAAGGTGGAAGGAGAGTACCGTCCGTCTTCCGATACTGCCACCCATGTGGTGCTCTATAACCGGTTTCCCCATATCGGCGGAATCGTACACACCCACTCCCCGTGGGCTGCCAGCTGGGCACAGGCGGGACGGGGGATTCCCTGTTATGGGACTACCCACGCAGATTACCTCTACGGCGAAGTTCCCTGCGTTCGGAATCTGACAAAAGAAGAAATCGAAGATGCTTATGAAAAGAATACAGGCGTGGTGATCGCGGATGTTTTTCGGGAAAAACAGATTGATTACCAGGCAATGCCTGCGGTTCTGTGCAAAAACCACGGTCCATTTACCTGGGGCAAGGACGCCAGAGAGGCGGTGCACAATGCAGTGGTGCTGGAAGAAGTGGCGAAGATGGCGGCCCGGTGCGAGATGATCAATCAGCAGAACCAGCCGGCACCACAGGAGCTTCAGGATAAACATTATTATAGAAAACATGGCGCTGATGCCTATTATGGGCAGCAGGTGAGGTAAGGAAGCGGTATAATGAAGGGAAGGTTCTCTGTTTGAGAGGAGAGGACCTTCCCTATTTTGCGGTTTTGGTGAAAATTTAATGTAATCCACAATATGCCAGAACCATTAAAACACACGTTCACCTAGATATTTGTCATGAGGAACAATTAGGCACTTTTCAATAGATTTCCAATAACTGTTGTAAAGATTTTTTTGCGCTGCTCCGTAGCTTTCTTTTGTGTCAAATTCCCAGTAAAGCATATACTTAACGCTTTTTACAATACGGGTAATTTTAAGAGGTGGAAGCCCCTCTTTAATCTGCTCCATGTCTATGCGATATCCTCTTTTAGCAAAACGAAGCAGAAGTAATCCTTCCTGTTTCTCCATAAGACTTTTAGCTTCAAGCATCAGTGCCTCAAATTCCTCTGCTTTTTGCGGCTTGACTTGATAAATACATAGTTCAGTAAACGGCATATTTAAATCCTCCTCTTCTTTTTGCACGCCCCTTCAGAAAAATCACACGC
>CANSYV010000229.1 GCA_947651335.1 uncultured Lachnospiraceae bacterium | reverse complement strand
CACGGAAAAAGTACAGTGCTCTGCTGGAGGAGGCGAAAAATTATATAGAGCATCATTATGTGGATGAGGATATATCCCTGAATTCCACGGCAGCCAGCGTAAACCTGAGTGCAAACCATTTCAGCCGTATTTTCAGCCAGGAGATGGGGCAGACATTTGTGGAGTATCTCACATCTGTCCGGATGGAGCGGGCAAAGGAGCTTCTGCGCACCACATCCATGAAGTCAGCGGAAATTGCCTATGCTGTGGGGTATAAAGATGCCCATTACTTCAGTTATCTGTTTAAAAAGACACAGAAAGTTACACCCAGGGAATTCCGCCATGGGGATTGAGGGGAAGCACAGATGCCCCGGAAAGGATGGACATAGACGATGAAAAAGAAAGGGTCACCCCTTCAGAGGCGGCTATACATGCTGGTGATTGTGTGTCTGGTGCCGCTCACGGTGATGATTGTGTACCTGTTATTTATGGTAAACCGGTTTTCCGGCAGGTATGACGCCATTGCCGATAATATCACCCAGGCAAATGAGTACAGCATTGATTTTAAAGAGGAAATGGATTACACCATGTATATGATTGTGGCGAATGTGGAGAGGGCCGAGGAACTTCTGGGAACGGAACGTCCCCATGTGCTCATAGAGAAAGCCCGGGAAGATTTTCTGAGGCTGTACCGGCTGTCCGGCTCTGAGTATACCAGAAGCCAGCTGAAGGGAATTTTAAAATGTCTGGATACCCTGGAGGACCGGGTAGAGGAAATCGAGGCAGATGCCCTGTCCGGAGGTGCCTATGATGAGAATATGGAACGGCTGGATTTGAATATCCGGGTGCTGACGGAGCTGATCCAGGAGAGAATTCAGGAATATATTTCCCTTGAGACCAATCGTCTGGAGAAGCTGCGGGAGGGTATCCGCTCGGATGTATCGAAAGCGCTGCGCAGCAGTATTTTTGTGTTTGCGGCTATTCTTCTGGGGGCTGTGACTATCAGCAGACAGATTGTCACGGGAATTTCAGAGCCTATACGCAGGCTCTCAGAGGCGGCCAAGCAGGCGGCCAGCGGTGACTTCGCAGTCCGTGCCCAGGAGGACAGTGATGACGAACTGACGGTTCTGAACGTGAGTTTTAACCGGATGGTGGAGAAGATCGGACAGATGGTGGAGGATATTAAGATTGAACAGCTGAATCTGCGCCAGGCAGAGCTGAAACTGCTGCAGGCGCAGATTAATCCCCATTTTCTGTACAATACACTGGACAGTATTATCTGGCTGGCGGAGGCTGGGGAAAAGGAAAAGGTAGTGCAGATGGTGTCATCCCTGTCAGATTTTTTCCGCACAACGTTAAATAAGGGGAAAGATTATATTACTCTCCAGGAGGAAGAGACCCATATCCGCAGTTATCTCCAGATTCAGCAGCAGCGCTACCGGGATATTCTGGAATACGAAATCCAGATTCCCCAGGAGCTGTGCCAGTATCCCATTTTGAAGCTGACCCTGCAGCCGCTGGTGGAGAATGCCCTCTATCACGGGATTAAGAATAAAAGGGGTGTGGGCCATATCTGGGTAGATGGGCGCAGAGAAGGGGAAAATCTGATTTTCTGCGTCAAAGATGACGGAATCGGCATGAAGCCCCAGCGTCTGGACGAGGTGAAGAAGCTGATTGCAGGGGGACAGCCAGAGGAGAATCAGCCCTCCGGCTTCGGTCTGTTTAATGTGAACCAGCGCCTGCAGTTGAATTACGGGGCAGAGTATGGGGTGAAAATTCACAGTGTTTACAGGGAAGGGACTGTGGTGGAGGCTTCCATTCCCATTGAAGAACACAAAATATTCAACTAAAATCGTAAAAAAACAACACAAAGATAAAAAACTGAAATAAAATTCCGCAAAAAATACAACTGACTTCCAAAGAATCTTCATGGATTTTCAGCAGGGTCTGCGTATAATGATAGACATGAACGGCAGGAAAGCGCAAAAGAGTCCGGACACTGCCAAAAACAAATAATACTGCAGACAGCAGAAAAATTCAGGAGGTTTTTCACTATGAAAAAGAAAGTCATTTCTATGTTACTCACAGCGTGTCTCTGCCTGGGGCTTACAGCCTGTGGAGGCGGCGGTTCAGACAGCCAGCAGACAGCCAGTACAGGGGGAGAAAGCACAGAGGGCTCCAGTACAGAAGCTGGCAGCGAAGGTACAGAGGAAGGGGGCTCTGGCGGACTGATTTCCGTGGGAATTATCAACAATGACCCCAATGAGTCCGGATTCCGTACAGCCAATGACAAGGACTTGAAGGAAGCGTTTACCGAGGAAAACGGATACGATGCCCAGTTTGCCTACAGCAAGAAGAACGATGAGCAGATTGCGTCCGCGCAGAAGTTTATCCAGGACGGGGTGGATTATCTCCTTCTCTCCGCGGCAGACACTGCAGGCTGGGATTCTGTTCTCCAGGATGCGCAGGACCAGGGGACAAGGGTAATCTTATTCGACCGTGTCATTGACGCGGATGAGAGTCTTTACGAAGCGGCCATTGTGTCAGATATGAAAAAAGAAGGCGAACAGGCTGTGGAATGGCTGAAAGGGCAGGGACTGGACGAGTACAATATTATACATCTTCAGGGCGTAATGGGTTCTTCCGCACAGCAGGGCCGTTCTGCCGCACTGGATGAAGCTGCCCAGTCAGAAGGCTGGAAGATTGTCAGCCAGCAGACAGCAGAGTGGAATGCGGAAAACGCCCAGCAGATCGTTCAGTCTGTCATCGACTCAGGGGACGACTTCAATGTGATCTATGCGGAAAACGATGATATGGCAAAAGGCGCGGTGGCTGCCCTTGACAAAGCAAACAAATCCCACGGGGTTGGCAAAGACGTGATTGTGATGGGATTTGACTGCAACAAATGGGCATTGGAGGAACTCCTTGCCAAGAACTGGAACTATGACGGCCAGTGTAACCCCTACCAGGCTTCTTATCTCACAGAGGTTATCGACAAACTGGAAAACGGAGAAACTCTTTCTGAAAAAGTGATTAATATGGAGGAAAAATCATTTGACGCAGAGACAATCACACAGGAAGATGTTGACAAGTACGGTATCTAAATAACTGAGTGTGTCCGAAAAGTGCGGTGCGGCAAAAAAGAGAAAGACCGCGCCGCGCTTTTTTTCTGGAAATTTTCCGGAAAAAATCTGGGAGGTGGAGGTTAAAAGTGAAAGAACACGTTGTATTGGAAATGAAAAATATCCACAAGTCTTTTCCCGGTGTGCGTGCTCTGCAGGGTGTGGACTTCACCCTGAGAAAAGGGGAAATTCATGCGCTGATGGGGGAAAACGGTGCGGGAAAATCTACGCTGATTAAGGTATTGACCGGTGTATACGGCAAAGATGAGGGGGATATTTTTCTGGAAGGAAATGAGGGGGCGGTGTCTATCCATTCCCCCCAGGATGCCCAGAAACTGGGAATCAGTACCGTATATCAGGAGATTACACTTTGTCCCAATCTGTCTGTGGCTGAGAATATGTTCATAGGGCGTACCACGGGCATAGGGCAGAATTGGAAAAAGGTGAACGCAGATACAGATAGGATACTGAAATCACTGGACATACCCGCGAAGGCGTCCCAGCAGCTGGAGAGCTGTTCCATTGCGGTGCAGCAGATGATCGCCATTGCCAGGGCAGTGGATATGGAATGTAAGGTTCTGATTCTGGATGAGCCCACGTCTTCCCTGGACGAACAGGAAGTGGAAAAGCTGTTCGGACTGATGAGAAATCTCCAGGATAAAGGGGTGGGAATTATTTTCGTCACCCATTTTCTGGACCAGGTGTATGAAGTGTGCGACCGGATTACGGTTATGAGGGACGGACAGCTGGTGGGCGAGTATGCCATTAAGGATCTCCCCCGGGTACAGCTGGTGTCCAAAATGCTGGGTAAAGAGCTGGATGATATGTCAGATATCAAAGGAGAGCAGCAGGAATATGA
>CANSYV010000228.1 GCA_947651335.1 uncultured Lachnospiraceae bacterium | reverse complement strand
GGCTGAAAGACGGTTATCCCTTCGAACTGCGCCGTCCGGAATACGCAGGGTATTCACAATTCCGTTTCCATATCCCAGAATGGGCATATCATAGGGAATGGCCAGCACGGACTGATAGTTTTCATGGATAAATTTCTGTGATTTTGTGGCTTCGTCATATTCCACACGCACATAACCGCCGAACCGTACCTCCTGGGCGTATTCCGGACGGCGCAGTTCGAAGGGATAACCGTCTTTCAGCCAGTTGTCCGGCACTTCCATCTGATAGCCATCCTTGATCTCCTGCTTAAACATTCCATAACGGTAGCGGATTCCGCATCCATAAGCACAATAGCCCAGAGTAGCCAGGGAATCCAGGAAACATGCCGCCAGACGCCCCAGGCCGCCATTTCCCAGCGCTGGATCTGGTTCCTCGTCCTCCAGGACATCCAGATTCACACCCAGTTCATCCAGAGCTTCCCGCACCTCACTCATGGCTTTCAAGTTCAGCAGGTTATTGCCCAGGGCCCGGCCCATAAGGAATTCCATGGACATGTAATATACCTTTTTCGGGTCCTGTTTGTCATATGCTTCCTGGGTTTTAATCCAGTCATCCATAATGCTGTCTTCCACTGCATAGGCAACTGCCTGAAACAGCTGCTGGGGCGTGGCTTCCTCCAGATTTTTCCGATACAGGGATTTTACATTTTCTCTGACCTCTTTCTTAAACTGCTCCTTTTCAAACCTTTCACTAACCATTGGCTGTCCTCCTCGTCTTTATGTTAATTATATTTCATTGCATTCCTGATGATAACAGAAGTGTGCTTTTTCTAAGAAACACGCTCCACACCCAGGGTTACCGCTTCTGAATTGATGTTCCAGCTTTTCTCATACCCGGATGTCTTTCCCAGACCCATTGCTTCTGCAAGGACTTCCTGGCAGATTTCCTCTTTGTGGGTCTGCATCAGTTTCTCAATCTTTTCATTTCCCGCGGCAGAAACCCGGATTTTGTCTGTCACTTCGAATCCTGCCTCTTTCCTCATGGTCTGTACTTTGCTGACAATCTCCCGGATAAATCCTTCTTCAATCAGGTCCTCTGTCAGTTCCACGTCCAGCACCACGGTCACTTCCCCGTAGGAGTCTGATACATACCGCTCCATCTGTGCTGTCTCAATGAGCAGGTCTTCCTCTGCCAGAACCACCTGTGTTCCCTGGACCTCAAATTTAAGACTGCCCTGGGATTTCAGTTCTTCCATGGCCTTAGCCCCGTCCAGAGATGACAGGTATCCCCGGATGCCGCCTACAAGCTTCCCGTATTTGGGACCCACCACTTTCAGCTGGGGCTTGAAGGTATAGGAAATAAATCCTGAAATATCATCTGTAAATTCCACCTGCCGGATATTTAACTCGTCCGCAATAATCTCAGTGTAAATACCATCCAGTGTTTCCGCGGCTTTCACATACATTTTCGCCAGAGGCTGGCGGTTCTTTCTGTTGGCCGCGTTTCTGCAGGCCCTTCCCAGCACCACGATTGCCAGGAGCTCCTCCATTTTCTCCTCCAGCTCTTTGTCTATCCACGCCGGATTGCTCTGGGGATAGCTGCACAGGTGAATGCTCTCCGGTGCAGAGGAATCAATGCTTCTCACAAGATTCTGGTAGATTTCCTCTGTCATAAAAGGAATCAGGGGTGCGGCAGTCTTGCACACCTGCACAAGCGCGGTATACAAAGTCATATACGCGTTAATCTTATCCTGGGGCATTCCCTTTGCCCAGAACCGCTCTCTGCTGCGCCTTACATACCAGTTGCTCATATCGTCCACAAAATCCTGCAGAGCCCTGGCGCTCTCCGGAATCCGGTAATTTTCCATATGGCCGTCCACTGCCTCTATTAATGTGTTCAGCCGGGATAACAGCCATTTATCCATGATATTCAGGCTGTCATAATCTAATTCATATTTTGTGGCATCAAACTGGTCAATATTCGCATAGAGCACAAAAAACGCATAGGTGTTCCACAGAGTTCCCATAAATTTCCGCTGGCCCTCTGTCACCGCTTTTCCGTGGAAACGGTTGGGCAGCCAGGGCGCGCTGTTTTCGTAGAAATACCAACGGATGGCATCTGCTCCGAATTCCTCCAGCGCGTCAAAGGGGTCCACGGCATTCCCCTTGGATTTGCTCATTTTCTGGCCGTTTTCATCCTGCACATGGCCCAGCACCAGCACATTGCGGTAAGGAGCTTTGTTGAAAATCAAGGTAGAAATGGCCAGCAGGGAATAGAACCATCCTCTGGTCTGGTCCACAGCCTCTGAGATAAAGTCAGCCGGGAACTGCTGCTCAAACAGCTCTTTATTCTCAAAAGGATAATGGTGCTGCGCGAAGGGCATTGCCCCGGAGTCAAACCAGCAGTCAATTACCTCCGGCACCCGGTGCATCTGGCCCCCGCACTTGGGACAGCGGATCGTAACCGCGTCGATATACGGCCTGTGCAGCTCGATCTCATCCGGGCAGTTGTCTGACATTTCTTTTAGTTCTTGGATGCTTCCGATGGAATGCATGTGGCCGCAGGAACATTCCCAGATATTCAGCGGAGTTCCCCAGTAGCGGTTCCGGCTGATGCCCCAGTCCTGCACATTCTCCAGCCAGTCGCCGAAGCGTCCTTTTCCGATGCTTTCCGGAATCCAGTTGATGGTGTTGTTATTCCGAATCAGGTCGTCCTTCACAGCCGTCATTTTGATAAACCAGGATTCTCTCGCATAGTAAATCAGAGGCGTATCACATCTCCAGCAGTGGGGATAGCTGTGCTCGAATTTGGGCGCGTCAAACAGCAGTTTTCTGTCCTCCAGGTCCTGGAGAATAGAGCGGTCTGCATCTTTACAGAAAGTCCCCGCCCAGGGTGTTTCCTCTGTCATTTTGCCGGCCTCGTCCACCAGCTGGACAAAAGGCAGGTCATATTTGCGCCCCACATTGGCGTCGTCCTCACCGAAGGCAGGCGCAATGTGTACCACACCGGTTCCGTCTGTCAGCGTAACATAAGAATCACAGGTCACATAAAATGCTTTTTTCTTTGTATTCACAAAGGAAAACAGAGGCTCATACTCCTTATATTCCAGATCTTTTCCCTTATAATTCTCCAGTACCTCATAGGCAGGCGCATCTTCACTGCCCAGTTTCCCCAAAACGGTATCCAGCAGGGCCTCCGCCATATAATAGACATATCCGTCAGCCGCTTTGACCTTGGTATACGTTTCTTCTGGATTGACGCACAGACCCACATTGGACGGCAGTGTCCAGGGAGTGGTGGTCCATGCCAGAATATAGGCATCCTCGCCTTTTACAGAAAACCGCACAATGGCAGAGCGCTCCTTCACATCCTTGTACCCCTGGGCCACCTCATGGCTGGACAGGGGAGTTCCGCATCTGGGGCAGTAAGGAACAATTTTATACCCTTTGTACAGCAGGTCTTTCTCCCAGATCTGCTTCAGCGCCCACCATTCTGACTCGATAAATTCATCATGATAGGTCACGTAAGGGTCATCCATATCCGCCCAGAATCCCACTGTGCCGGAAAAGTCCTCCCACATGCCCTTATATTTCCACACACTTTCCTTGCAGTGTTTGATAAACGGCTCCAGACCGTATTCCTCAATCTGCTCTTTCCCATCCAGGCCCAGTGCCCGTTCCACCTCCAGCTCCACCGGCAGGCCGTGTGTATCCCAACCGGCTTTTCTTGGAACCATATTGCCCTTCATTGTACGGTATCTTGGTATCATATCCTTAATCACGCGGGTCAATACATGTCCAATATGGGGTTTCCCGTTTGCCGTGGGAGGCCCGTCGTAAAAAGTATACTGAGGACTGCCCTCCCGCTGTTTCATACTCTTCTCAAAGATATGATTATCTTCCCAGAATTTTTGAATCTTTTTTTCCCGTTCCACAAAGTTCAGATTCGTATCCACTTTCTGATACACTGGCTCTACCTCCTGA
>CANSYV010000227.1 GCA_947651335.1 uncultured Lachnospiraceae bacterium | reverse complement strand
CCCAGAGCTCCTTCCGGCTGCGGCTCCAGTAGGTCATCTTTCCAGTCCGAAGGGTAGCTGTAAAGGCTTCCTCATTCATATACGCCAGCATCAGCACTTCATCTGTCTGGTAATCCTGGACAATCACAGGAATCAGCCCTTCGCTGTTTAATTTAAAGTCTTTCCAGGCGATTTTGCTCTCAAACAGATTCACCGGAATCTGATGCTGTGCGCAGACACGCTTAAATTCCATAATGGGTCTGTCCATCCTGCCAATCCAGTCTCCACAGATGCCGTGGACCCGCACATCACGCAGATGCTCCAGCACGTCCTTCTCAGAGGCCCCCTCAGACGCAAAAACAAACAGAGAAATATCAGAAGGAAGGATGCATTCCTTTAACATATCCACAGTCCCAAAGACAGCCCCTGCATACTGCTCAATCATTTCCTTATGGGCCAGGAACTCTGCCACATTTGAAATACCGGCGGCAATCTTCTCCTTTCCAAACCGGTCCGACGCCTCTTTTAAAAGCTCTGCCTGGCTGTCATCAGAAAAATCCAAAAACACCCGATGGCACCCTGCATACAAAAACTTTTTCACATCCTCCATCCGGCGGATATTCCCCGCCGCTGTCACAGGCGCCTGGGAAATCTCACAGAGCTCCTTGATTTTTCCTATGGCTTTCTCATGCTCAACATCTGTGTCAGACAAATCAAAGACCAACAGCTCGTCTGCCCCGTTATCACTGTAGAACCTGCCAATCTCCTCCACACTGCCGCTGTGAAGCAGCTGCCTGTCTTCCCGTCCTGCCGCCGCCTGTCCCTGATATAAATACAGACAGGGGATCATCCGTTTCTCGCCCATTTTTTTATTTCCTCTCTTATATTTTCCCAATCAGCTCTCACAAACTTCCCTTAGTTGACAACACATCCTTAATCCTCTGATCAATCGTAACCGCCTCATCCAGCGCTTTCGCAAAACTCTTAAATATCCCCTCCGCAATATGATGATCGTTATGCCCGGAAAGGACTTTGATATGCAGATTCATCCCGGCACTGTAGGAGACGGCATAGAAAAATTCCCGCACCATCTGAGTGCTCATATCTCCGATTCTGTCCGCTGTAAAGGACACTCCGTCCATAACAAAATAGGGCCTGCCGGACAAATCCACTGCACACAGCACCAGCGCCTCATCCATGGGAAGGATACAGCTCCCATAACGTTTCAGTCCCTTCTTATCCCCAATGGCCTCTCTCACCGCACCCCCCAGCACAATCCCAAGATCCTCGATTGTGTGATGGTCATCCACCTGCAGATCCCCCTTCACAGCTGCCTTCAGGTCAAACAGTCCGTGGCGGGCAAATCCCTGGAGCATATGGTCAAAAAAGCCCACTCCTGTATCAATCTCTCCCTTTCCGCTTCCATCCAGGGAGAGCACTACCTCTATCTGTGTCTCATTGGTATCTCTTTTTAACTGTGCCGTTCTCTCCATCTGATGCCTCCCTCGTATCAAAGAACTGCCTTAATATCCCGGATAATACCACTGATACGCTGGCTCTCCATTTTCATGCTCACCTGGTTCACCACCATCCGCGCAGACAAAGGACATATCGTTTCCAGCACATCCAGCCCGTTCTCCCGCAAGGTAGCTCCCGTCTCCACAATATCCACAATCACCTCAGACAGCCCAACAATAGGCGCCAGCTCAATGGAACCATTTAACTTGATTATCTCCACAGTCTGGTGCTTCTTATTATAGAAATAATCCTTCGCGATATTGGGATACTTAGTGGCCACCCGGATTAACTGGCCATGATTCAGCAGTTCCCGGGCAGACTGGGGCCCGCACACGCACATATTGCAGTTCCCGAATCCCAGATCCAGCACCTCGAACAGCTTGCGTCCTTCCTCCATAATGGTATCTTTCCCCACAATGCCAATGTCCGCGGCCCCATACTCCACATAGGTGGGAACATCCGGCCCTTTTGAGAGGAAAAAGCGCAGTTTCAATTCCTCATTTACAAAAATCAGCCTCCGGGACCCTGGCTCTTTCATCTCCTCACAGTGAATGCCTATTTTCTCAAACAATTCCATGGTGGTCTTGGCAAGGCGCCCTTTTCCCAGCGCAAACGTCAAATATCTCATGGGCACACTTCCTTTCTTTTCAGCACAACATGTTTTCCCTCCCGGCGCATGGCCATGGCCTGCCCGATGGCCTCCTGCCGGTTTGTCTCGTCATAAAGGATTTCCTGTGTTTTCCAGGTGAGGGGAACTTCGATCCCCTGTCTGCTCAGGGCATTCATCAGATGTTCCATTACCAGGGTGAATCCCACCGAAGGACATGGTTTTCCAAAATGGGCCAGCAGATTGTTATAACGCCCCCCTTTTACCAGCGGCTGTCCGGTGCCGTAAGTATACGCCTGCATGATAATTCCGGTATAATATTTGTATTTACTCAGCATCCCCAGGTCAAAGGTTATGTACTGGGCGCAGCCGTACATCTCCAGAATCCGGTAGATTTCCTCCAGACGCTCTATGGAAGCCAGCGCCTTTTCATTATTTGTCATGGTTTTTGCCTTTTCCAGAATCTCTGTACCGCCAAACAGCTGGGGCATCTGCATAAACACATTGGCCAGTTCCGGCGCCAGATGCTGCTCCCGAATCAGCTCCTCCACACCAAAATAATTTTTATTGGAAATCAACTCCCGCAGTTCTTCCCGGATGTCTTCCGGCATCCCGGACTCCTCCAGCAGAGATTTGAAAAAATCCACCTGGCCCACACTCACCTGAAAATCTGTAAGACCTGCTGTCTTCAAAAGCTCCACAGTCATGGACAAAAGCTCCGCGTCACTGTCAGCCGAGGCGTCGCCCATCATCTCCACACCCAGCTCCGTCACTTCCTTTGAACGCCCCTGATAGCTGGAACTGTTGAGAAACGTACTGCCCTGATAGCACAGACGGATCACCTGGCTTTTATCCTTCTCCAGAAAATACATGGATGCCGCCCTGGCCACAGACGGTGTAATATCCGGGCGCAGAACCAATGTGTTCCCCTCCCTGTCAAAAAATTTGTACAGGTCTTTGGAGGGAATGGTTCCAATCTCCTGGCTGAACACATCAAAAAACTCAAATGTAGGTGTCTCAATATCCTCATATCCGTAAGAGACAAAAACCTTGTGCAGTTTTTTTTGCAGCACTCTCTTACGGGCACATTCCTCACTGTATATATCCCGCACACCCTCCGGTGTATGAATTGTACGCTCCATATTATTCTCCCTTAATTTTCTACAGTTTCTTATTATAGGGGATTTTCCTCTCTTTTGTCAATCCCGCATACCCAGATCCTTCTGCAGTCCGTCCAGGTAAGGAATCAGAATCCCCCCGCGGCTCTCCAGAAAAAAATCCGTTTCCAGTTCATGAATGGTGAAGCTTTTCCTTCCTCCCCGCTCCCTGCGCTCCCAGAACTGAAGCAGCTTTTCCAGCCGCAGATAATACAGCCTGTCCAGGTGATTGAAAAAAATCAACAGGAAAGACACGCCTCCCTGTTTTTCAAAATCCTTCATAAATTGTATCTGATGGGGGTGGACATTGGCCAGGGGAAAGGTACTCACCGCGCATTCTTTGGCGTCAAAGCATACCGGAATCCCCTGCACGGCCCCAATATAATCTACGGTGCTTTTCTGCTCAAAATACGCAAGGGTAATGTGCCTGTGCTCCTTATCAATTCTCACCGGAGTGATGGGTGTGGGGATTTTCTGCATCAGGGCCAGTCCTCTTTTCGCATACTGGTCATTGGTGCGGTTTACCAGCTCCTCCAGCGCAGATCCCCTCAGTCCTCTCGTATTCCAGGTACCCATAACTTCCTCCCGATTTTAATCAATTTTCTTGATGGATGGGAAGTAGCGGATGAGAGCTTTTCCCACAATCAGGTCTTCACTGACATAAACTTTATTCCCTTTGCTTCGCTCCCTGTCTACATTCTTGGCGATAAAT
>CANSYV010000226.1 GCA_947651335.1 uncultured Lachnospiraceae bacterium | reverse complement strand
TCGTACTCATTACAGTAGGGATAAAACTGTGCCGGAATCTCACCGGACTTCCAACCGAAACATACTCTCAAATACGTTTCGAGTACACGTTACCTCGCTTCTATGTGTACCTTCTATACCTGTACCGTATGTAAATACACTGATTTTAAAGATCAATATATAAACACAATATTTGCAAGTATATTACACCATAATTCGATAATTGTCAACACACTTTTGAAACTATTTCCGTTATTTCAGCAGCTGTTATACCATCAACAGCCGGGAACCACTGACGATTCCCGGCTGCCGCTTTCCTTCTATTTTTTTCTGTCACATGTGGAGCTGCAGCCACTGCATCCGCAGCCACAGCCCGTCTCTCCTTTTTTGTGTCTTTTCCAATGATACCGGGCCACCGCCGCCAGGCAGGCCGCAATCACCAGAACCACCATAACGTCTCCCATTTTATTCCACCTCCTTGCAGCGGACATCTCTCAATACGATCTTCCGGTCCAGAACCCCGATTTCTTCCAGCGTCTTAATCATCCGGTATACGGTGGCCACTCCGATATCCGGGTCTTTTTTATGTACCTGATAATAAATTTCCTTACAGCAGGAGCAGTCATTTGCCAAAATCGTGTCTATAATCAGCCTGCGCTGGTTTGTGATACGATATCCTTCCTCTCTCAGCTTCTGCAGTATCACGTCTCTTGACAAAATAAATTCCTCCTTTGGCACATCAGTTTACCCCTTTAATAAAACAGCC
Source organism: uncultured Lachnospiraceae bacterium (assembly GCA_947651335.1). Taxonomy (GTDB): domain Bacteria; phylum Bacillota; class Clostridia; order Lachnospirales; family Lachnospiraceae; genus MGBC164599. The sequence goes on along the minus strand of CANSYV010000226.1, from coordinate 3,235 downwards.
CAAAGAGATGGTACACCACAAATGCCACAATATAAGCGGTGAGCATCTGGTAGCCCACAGCCCGCAGAGTCCATTTCCAGGACCCCATCTCCCTCTTGATGGCTCCCACTGCCGCAAAGCAGGGCATACACAGCAGGTTAAAGGTCATATACGCCCAGGCAGCCGCAGGTGTGAACACCGATGTGATGGCGGGAAGGGCTTCTTCCCCTGCGCTCACCGCCTCAATCACTTCGTCGGAAACGCCTCCGAACAGCTGGCCGAATGTGGCTACGATATTCTCTTTCGCAATCCATCCTGTGACCACTCCTACGCTGGCTCTCCAGTCTGCAAATCCCAGAGGGATAAAGATGAACTTGATGGCATTTCCGATGGAGGCAAGGAAACTGTCTTCCATCTCACACATGCCGCTGAAGTTGAAGCTGGACAGCAGCCAGATCAATACGGTGGAGCCGAAGATAACGGTTCCAGCCTTCACGGCAAATCCCTTTACCTTCTCCCAAGCGTGAATCAGCACGCTCTTTAATGTGGGGATCCGGTAAGCGGGCAGTTCCATAATAAAGTTGGATACCTCGCCGCCTTTCAGGAGTTTTCCCAGGATAAACGCACTGGCCACAGCTGCCAGAAGCCCGATCATATAGATTCCAAATACAATCATCGTCTGATTGCTGTTCACAAATAAGGTCACTGCAAACATTAAATATATGGGAAGCTTCGCCCCGCAGGACATAAACGGAGTAATCATCATAGTAATTTTCCGGTCTTTGTCATTCTCCAGTGTCCGGGAAGCCATCAGCGCCGGAACCGAGCATCCAAATCCCATCAGCAGAGGGATAAAGGAACGCCCGGAAAGACCGAAGCGGCGGAAAATCCGGTCCATCACGAAAGCCACCCGGGCCATATATCCGCTGTCTTCCAGGAATGACAACAGCAGGAACAATACCAGCACCAGGGGCAGGAATCCGGCCACAGCTCCGATACCGTCCATACAGCTGAGCACCAGCCCTAATGCCCAGCCAGAGGCGCCAACAGCGGTCAGGCCCCCTTCCACCAGCCCTGTCAGCGCGCCCCAGGCAGTCTCCACAAGCCCCGCCAGCCATACACCTGGGCTGGGAAGGCCGGGGATGAACAGAAAGTTTTCACTGAAAGTTGCCGCAAAGAGAAGATACATCACAGCCGCAAAGATGGGCAAGGCCAGTACCCGGTTGGTGAGTATTTTATCTAATTTATCCGACCTGGTTTCCACATGTCCGGACTGAGCCTTTTTCACCGTCTTTTTCACCAGCTGGCCGATATATTGATACCGCTGGTCCGCAATAGCAGCTTCCGTATCTCCGCTGCATTTGCTGTCCATCCGGTCCACAATGTCCTGGATGGTGCCGGCCTGGGCGGGTTCCAGCGTCTTCGCGATCACCTCATCCCCCTCCAGCAGTTTAATAGCCGTCCACTGGCGGTCCCCCGGTGTCCCCTCGGTGAGATGCTCCTTGATTTCTTCAATGGCCTGCTCAATGTCATCGCCGAAAATGAGCAGCTGATTGGACGGACGGGCCCCGGACGCCGTCTTGTGGGCCGCTTTCATCAGCTCATCCAGGCCTTTGCCGGTTCTGGCCACAATGGGCACCACAGGCACTCCCAGAATCTGGGACAGCTTCTGGCAGTCAATCTTATCTCCCCGGTTCTCCACTTCATCCATCATATTCATGGCAACCACCGTGGGAATTCCCGTCTCCAGCACCTGCAGCGTCAAATACAGATTGCGCTCAATGCTGGTGCCGTCCACGATGTTGATCACCGCGTCCGGTTTTTCCTTTACAATATAATCACGGGCTACGATTTCCTCAGCCGAATACGGGGAGAGGGAATAGGTGCCCGGCAGGTCCAGCATGTTGATTTCCTTGTTCTTCTTGTATGTACCTTCTTTCTTATCTACGGTAACCCCCGGCCAGTTTCCCACATGCTGTCTGGAACCGGTGAGCTCATTGAACAGCGTGGTCTTTCCGCAGTTGGGATTGCCTGCAAGCGCTATTGTGTAAGACATTTTTATAATCCTCCTCAAATAAGTTAGCTATTTCTAACTTCCATCTGAATAAAATGGGCAGATGTATATCACTGCCCTTTTTATTCCACCACAATCCTCATAGCTTCTTCTTTCCGTAAACTCAGCTCATAACCCCGTATGTTCACCTCAATAGGGTCCCCCAGGGGTGCTGTTTTGATCACTTTCACATTGGTCCCAGGGGTCACTCCCATCTCCATGATTCTTCTTCTGGCCGGGCCTTTATCCCCTATGGATACCACCCGGCCCTCGCTCCCTGGTTTTAAATCTTTCAATGTCATTGTCTGTCCTCCTTTTTACGCAACACTAATCTTTGTGGCCAATCCCCGGTTCAGCGCAATCCTCGCACCCTTGATTTTCAAAATCAGACCGCTGGAGTTCTCCCCTGCCACATACACTTTCTCTCCCACTGTAAATCCCAGATCCTGCAGGTGCCGTTTCATCTCTTCTTTTACCCTGAGTTCCGTAATCGTCCTGGTTTCCCCGATTCCCACCATCGCCAATGCCATACTCTTTCTCTCCCTTTCTATATTGTGAGTGCTTCTGGAAAGTTTCTCCACTATGATTCACTATGAGATACTTTCCAGTTGTACTTTTTTCTGTGAACTGCGGAATTTCATTTCCTAAAATGAGAATTGCTATCATTTATGAAAATAGTATATTAGTCTTGACTAATTTTGTCAAGAGGTTAATTGATAATATTTCTCATTTATTTCTCTTCACAAAAAATATAATTATATATTGACATTCACAATATTTTAGTATACTATAGACTCATATTGGAATAATAAAATAGGGAAGTGGGGTAATGAAAGGGTCTGAAATGGCCAAAAAGATGAACAGAATTGGATGTTATAAAATACGCGAAGGAGGAAACCATGAAATCTGGTACAGTCCTGTCACAGACATGGAATTTCCATTTCCCCGTCATTATAATCAAGAATTGAAAAAAGGATTGGAAAACAAAATTCGAAAACTATCCGGACTGGATCACTCCTAAACTATTTTCCATCCTGACTTAACATGAAAAAGGAGCTGTTGTATTATGGCAAAATATGTTTACCCAGCAGTATTTATACCAGAAGAAAACGGATATTTTATTGATTTTCCTGACTTTGATTCCTGTTACACACAAGGCAATGATTTATCAGATGGTATGAACATGGCCCAAGACGTACTTGC
>CANSYV010000225.1 GCA_947651335.1 uncultured Lachnospiraceae bacterium | reverse complement strand
GGAGGACACTGTCATGTGGAAGAAGGGAGAGGAGAAGCAATTATATTTTACAAAGCGGACAAGGCGTCACTCAATTAGTCACCAAAGCTCTTTTTGACACAATAGACACCATTTTGTTAAATCCGGGAAAAGTCGATTATTTAGTAGTCATTTTAGATTCAGAAGAATTAGAAGCAGAAGACCGAAAGCAGAAAGTGTATGAACAGATCAATAAACATTATAACATTGAAAATATCACCTTTAAAATAGTAGTGCTGGTCTGCAATCATTGCTTTGAGACATGGCTGCTGGGATGCCGCGGATTATATCCAAAGGAAGTAATTGATCAGACATCTGATTTTTACCCTTATTACACTCATTATAATATCGAAGAATGTGACCCTGAAAAAATGGTGCCTCCTGAACACAATAAGGATACCATTGCGAAATATCATTTTCACTATCTCCATGAATTATTACGGTATAAAAAAATCAGATATTCTAAAAATAGACCCCAAAATGTAGCAACTGAAAAATATTTCAATAGAATGGTAGAACGAATCCATTTAACAGAACATTTAAAATCTTTTAGGAACTTTTATGATTTTATTACAGACGCCAAAAGTAAGGAATCCCCCCATGCACAAAATCATGATCATCGAAGATGACCCCTCAATCCGAAATGAATTATCACTTTTACTGGAAAACGAAGGATACCAGGCAGTCCCCGTCACTGATTTCACCCAGACTATGGAACAGATACAAAAAAGCGCTCCCCAGCTCATCCTTCTGGACTTGGTACTGCCCGGCCAGGATGGCTGGTCCTTATGCGCTGAGATCCGAAGGACGGCTGAGATTCCTATCATCTTCATTACCAGCCGGGATTCTTCCATGGATGAGCTGCGGGCGCTGAGTCTGGGCGGGGATGATTACATCACAAAGCCCTACAACATCCCGGTTCTTCTGGCAAGAGTAAAAGCGGTTCTCCGCCGAAGCAAAGCTCCGTCTGAGCCGGCCGTGCTGGAAGTCCACGGCCTCCGGCTGGAACTGGCCAGGGGCGTCATGTCATACAGCGGGCAGTCCGCTGACCTTACCAGAAATGAACTGAAGATTCTGGCACATTTGATGGCCCATCCCGGGGAAATCGTTTCCCGTGCTGACTTGATTGAAGTTTTATGGGACTGTGAAATCTACATTGACGACAACAGCCTCAGCGTGAATATCACCCGCCTGCGGGGGAAACTGAACACTCTGGGACTGCCTGAATTCATCAAAACCCGGAGAGGAATGGGGTATCAGCTATGACGTTTCGCGAATTTGTATCTGACCGGATGAACCGAATGATCATTCAGACTGTTTTCGCGGCAGCAGCCTCTGCTTTTCTGCTGTCCACCGGCACCCAGCCGGGAATCCTCCTGCTCCTTCTCATCTTCTTCCTTCTCATCACCACAGCCATTTACCTTTCCGATTTTCTCAGACAGCGGGCCCGCCTGCAAAAGCTGGCTGCTGTTCTGGATGGACTGGATCAGAAGTACCTGTTCACCGAATGCGTGCCCCCTCCTGACAGCCTGTATGAGAGAAAGCTATTTGAGCTGATGCGCCGCTGCGGCAGGGACATGATCGGCACCGTCTCCCACGCGCAGGCAGGCCAGAAAGAGTATCGGGAATACATAGAAAGCTGGGTCCACGAAATCAAAACTCCCATCACTGCCGCCCAGCTCATCTGCAGGAATGTGGACGGGGAAACCCGCCGGAAACTTTCCCATGAGCTGGCTCAAATCCAGGCCCACGTACAGCGTGCCCTGTTTTACGCACGGGCAGAAAGCCCGGAGAAGGATTTCATTGTCCGCAGGGCCAGTCTGTCTAAGATCGTCTCCCGCTCCATCCAAAACCACCGTGCCCTGCTGATTCACAGCGGTATGCGAATTGAAACAGACCATCTGGAGCAGACCGTCTATACGGATGATAAGTGGGCGTGTTTTATCATTGGACAGCTTCTGCAGAATGCCGCCCGCTATCAAAGGGAAGACCCGGTTGTCACCATACGCGCACATGCCAGCGTACAGCAGGTGGTTCTCACTGTCAGCGACAACGGAATCGGCATCCCGGCCCATGAACTGCCCCGTGTTTTTGACCGGGGATACACAGGGAGCAACGGCCGCGCCAGAGGCGGCTCCACAGGAATGGGACTGTATCTCTGCCGGAGACTGGCAGACGTTCTGGAGATTGATATTGGAATTGAGTCTGCCCAGCAGCAGGGCACCTGTGTGTCTCTCGCATTCCCGGCTTCTTTCGATAAACTGTCGCAGGATGTTCCCGAAAAGTCTGACTCCTGATTTTCCAAAAGTATTCTTTCGCTGCCGGCCACGCAGTGAACAATACGATTCTTTCAAAACTGTAAGATAACTTCATAACAATTCACTACCAAAAGCCTCCTGACTGCGGTATCCTATGTTCATACTAAGGACAAAGAGACACCATGAAGGGAGGCTTCTATTATGTTACAAGTACAAAACATCGAAAAATATTACGGCAGTCAAAACAATGTGACCAAGGCTCTGGACCGGGTCAGCTTTGACATGGCAGACGGGGAATTCATAGCCATCATGGGGGCGTCCGGCAGCGGCAAGACCACACTGCTCAACTGCATTTCCACCATCGACACTGTAAGCGCCGGAACCATCCTGCTGGATCAAACGGACATTTCCGACCTGCCTCCAGGGGAACTGGCACGGTTCCGGCGGGAGAAACTGGGGTTTGTATTCCAGGATTTCAACCTGCTGGACACTCTGACCATCGAAGAAAATATCGGGCTTGCCCTCTCCCTGAACCATTTTCCGCCCCGTAAAGTCCGGCAGCGGGTGCAGCAGACAGCCGGCGCCCTGGGCATCACGGATATACTGGATAAGTTCCCCTATCAGGTATCCGGCGGACAAAAACAAAGGGCTGCCTGCGCCCGCGCCATAATAGCAGGCCAATCCCTCATCCTGGCCGATGAGCCCACCGGGGCCCTGGACTCCAAGTCTGCCAAAAACCTGCTGGAAATCCTGACCCGCATGAATCAGGATATGGCCGCTGCCATCCTTATGGTCACCCATGACCCATACAGCGCCAGCTACGCTTCCCGGATTCTTTTTCTGAAAGACGGGCGCATTTTCAACGAATTAATCCGGGGCGGGAGAACCCGGTCAGTCTTCTACCACGAGATTCTGGATGTACTGGCCCTGATGGGAGGTGATGTCAGTGACGTTATCTAAACTCTCCCTGCGAAATGCCAGACGCCAGGCAAGGGATTATCTGGTGTATTTTGTCACCACAGTCCTGTCCGCAGCCCTGCTCTATGCCTTCAACGGGCTGGTGTTCTCCAGAGAACTTCAGGAACTGTCCAGCACTCTGAAATCCCTGCCCCTGGTGGTGACCCTGGCCAGTATCGCCGCCGTATGCATCATAGGCTGGCTGGTATCTTACACCACCAGTTTTATGCTTTCCCGCCGAAGCCGGGAACTGGGAACCTACATCCTTATGGGATTGGAAAACCGCCAGGCCGCCAGACTGTTTTTCCTGGAAAATCTGGCCGTTGGCACTGTGGCCCTGGCACTGGGAATCCTCCTGGGAAATCTGATTTACCAGATTCTGCGTGCGCTGATACTGGCACTTTTCCACACCCGGTATACATTCGGATTCGCGTTTTCCCTGAAAGCAATGGGGCTGACACTGTTTTATTTTACACTGATCTACCTGTCTGCCCAATTGCGGAACCGCAGGCGCATCCGTTCCATGAAAATTTACGACCTGATTTATTTCGAGCGGAAAAACGAAGAAGCGGTGATTAAAAAAAGCAGCACCAGAAAAAAACTTTTCCCCGCATCCATAAGTCTGGGCGCAGCCGGGACACTGCTGCTCCTTCTGCGCAGTCTTCCATCCGGCATCTGCGGCGCAGGGTGTATCATACTGTCCCTCTACGGATTTTTCATCAGCTTTTCCTCCGGCGTCCCTGCCTGGT
>CANSYV010000224.1 GCA_947651335.1 uncultured Lachnospiraceae bacterium | reverse complement strand
GATCACCCAGTCCTTCCTGCCTTGCATTCTTATTTTCTTTCCTTCCGTTGCCTTCTCAATCACATCCTGGAACTCAAAGCACTCCTTGGCCACAGTTCCACTTAATACCAGCAGACAAATCAAGTTGGGAATGGCCATCAATCCATTCATGGTATCAGAGAAATCCCACACGATTGTCAGTGTCTGGGTGGCTCCCACACATGCAATCAATGAAAATATCAGACGGTATATTTTACTGGCTTTCGTAGAACCTGCCAAAAACTCCAGAGATTTTTCCCCGTAATATTCCCAGCCCAGAATCGTGGAAAAAGCAAACAGGGCAATGCCGATGGCCACCATCCAGCCGCCAAACACACCCAGTCCGGACTGGAAAGCAGCTATGGTCAGGTCTGCCCCGATCAACATTTCTCCTGTCTCTGCACTGACTGTCCCCAGCTGTCCGGAACTGGCAATTACCAGACCGGTCACCGTGCAGACCACCAGTGTATCAAAGAATGTCCCTGTCATGTTGATATATCCCTGTCTGGAGGGATAATCTGTTCTGGCGGCAGCGGCAGCAATAGGCGCTGACCCCAGACCTGCTTCATTGGAAAACACACCCCGGGCCACACCCCAGCGCAGAGCCGAGAACATGGAGGCAACGATAGAACCGCCCACTCCTCCGGCAACAGCTTTCACATTGAATGCCATAGAGAAGATTTCTGTAACTCCGGCAGGCAGATTGCGGATATTTACAAGAATCACCGCAACCCCTGCCACAAAATACAGAACCGCCATGAAAGGTACAATTTTTTCACAAACCTTTCCAATACTCTTAATACCGCCCACCAGTACTACCAGTACCAGCACTGTTATGGCAATCCCTGTGGCTGCCTGCGGGATGCCGAAAGTAGTCTTCAGGGCAGACGCAATGGAGTTGGCCTGAGTCATGTTGCCGATGCCAAAGGATGCAAAGACGGCAAACAGAGCAAACGCCACAGCCAGAACTTTGCCGATACCTGGAATGGGAAATGCGTTTTTCATCACGTACATGGGCCCTCCGGCCATCTCACCGGCTTCATTTACTTCCCTGTACTTTACGGACAGCAGACTTTCCGCATATTTGGTGGACAGTCCGAACAGCGCGGAAAGCCACATCCACACCAGCGCGCCCGGCCCGCCGGAAACCATAGCCGTGGCAACCCCCACAATATTTCCGGTTCCTATGGTAGCGGCCAGCGCTGTCATCAGGGACTGAAACGGGGTGATATCCCCTTCATGCTCCCCGCTCTTTTCCGTCTTTCGAAATACCGCTTTCAGCGCATACCCCAGGTTTCTCCAGGGCAGAAATTTCAGGCGTATGGTGAGCAGCACGCCTGTTCCCACCAGAAGGGCCAGCATATACGGCCCCCATACAAAATTGTTCACTGCATGTAATAAATCAGCAAATTGCTTCATCCCCATCTCCTCTCCTTGTAACTGTGCGCTCCCGGAAGGTTCCTGTATAGGAATCTTCCGGAAACACTCTGACTTCCCCCCAGACAGACTGCTATCTGCCGCAACGATATACCAGCGCATCCCATCTGCGGTCCACTTCTTTCTGGAACTCCTCAATGAGATACTCATTTTCCTTTTTAAATAAATGTTTAAACCTGCCCTGCTTTTTCAGGAAATCTTCGATGGGAAGTTTCTTCTTGGGCTCATAGTTCAGCGTCCACTTACCTTCCTCAACTTCAAATAATGGCCAGTAGTTAGTCTCTACACCCAGACGGCAGATCTCCAGAATGTCTGATGTGGGATACTGCCAGCCCCGGGGGCAGGGTGCCATAATATTCAGGAAAGCGGCACCTTTGGTATAAATGGCCTTCTCTGCCTTCACATGAAGGTCTTTGAAATTTTTCCAGAATGTGGTCTGTCCCACATAGGGAACGTCATGTTCCGCGATAATCGCCGCCAAATCCTTGCGGTTCTGGGGCTTTCCGCTGCTCTTGCTTCCCACCGGAGTAGTGGTGGTATTGGCATACATGGGTGTGGCTGAGGACCGCTGGATACCTGTGTTCATATAGGCCCCATTGTCATAGCACACATAAACCATGTCATGGTTTCTTTCCATAGCACCGGACAAAGACTGAAGCCCGATATCATAAGTTCCCCCGTCACCGCCGAAGGTGATAAATTTGTATGTATCGTCGATTTTTCCCCGTTTTTTCAGGACACGGTAAGCAGTCTCCACACCGCTTAATGTGGCGCCTGCATTTTCAAACGCATTGTGAATATAACTGTCCTCCCATGCTGTATAGGGATACATAAAGGTAGAAACCTCCATACAGCCGGTGGCATTTCCGATTACCGCATGGTCCCCCTCGTGAAGGCCCCGCAGCACATTGCGCGCTGCAATGGTCCCGCCGCAGCCTGCGCACATTCTGTGTCCGCCGGCCAGCCGCTCCGGTTTGTTCATTGTCTCTTTAAAATTATAGCCCATGATTCTTATCCCCCGTCCTTTCTACTCTCTCAATCCCAGATAACGGTATGCGTCTGTCACTTCACCTGCGTCCGCAATCTGCTTCAGCTGTCCAAACACTTCCTCGGCATGTTCCACACGCATATCCCTGCCGCCCAGGCCATAGATATAATTTACAGCCAGAGCCTGAGATCTGGCGCGGTATAAAGCTGCCATCACTTCTGAACCCAGCGGTCCCCCCTGAGAGGAAAGGCTCTCTGCCCGGTCCATAATTGCCACGGCTTTTACATGAGCCAGAGCATTGGCAATCTCCTGTGCCGGGAAGGGACGGAACAGGCGGATCTTCAAAAGTCCGGCTTTCACACCCTTGTCCCTCAGCTCATCCACCGCGTCTTTTGCCGTACCCGCCGCGGAACCGATGAGCACCATGGCATAATCAGCGTCTTCCAGATGGTAAGCTTCAAAGAGTCCATAGGACCGGCCGGTTGCCTTCTCAAATTTTTCTGCCACATCCAGCACTGCCTGTTTGGCATTGACCATTGCCTGAGCGTGCTGCTTTTTGGCCTCCATATAATAATGTGTGGTGGCGTAAGGCCCCACCGCCATACTCTCCTTACTGTTCAGCAGAAAATGTTCCGGAGCGTAATCACCCACAAAAGCCCGCACCTGTTCATCTTCCATCAGCTCAATATTTTCCACACCGTGGCTGGTAATAAATCCGTCCTGGCAGATCATAATTGGCAGCCGCACATCCGGATTCTCGGCAATGGGATATGCCTGAATAAAGTTATCATAAGCTTCCTGGTTGTTTTCCGCATAAATCTGAATCCAGCCCGCGTCTCTTGCACCCATACTGTCCGAGTGGTCGCAGTTAATATTAATAGGACCGGACAGAGCCCGGTTCACCAGAGCCAGGGCAATGGGCAGGCGGTTGGAAGCAGCCACATACAATTCTTCCCACATAAGGGCCAGTCCGCAGGAGGAAGTGGCTGTCAGCGTCCTTGCTCCCGCAGCCTCCGCTCCAATGGCCGCACTCATGGCACTGTGCTCACTCTCCACCGGGATAAATTCCGTATCTACCTGGCCGTTGGCCACAAAGGAAGAAAAATACTGGGGAATCTCTGTGGATGGAGTGATGGGAAATGCAGGCATCACATCCGGGTTAATCTGGCGCATGGCCACAGCCACAGCCTCATTTCCTGATAAACGGTCTCTTTTTCCCATAATTAATTTACCCCCTCCATCTTAATCGCATCGCAGGGACATGCCTTCACACAGATGCCGCATCCCTTGCAGTGGTCGTAATCAAATGCGCCTCTCTTCTCATCCTTCACCGGGATGGCGCTGTCCGGACAGACCGGCACGCACAGAAGGCACTGCTTACACTTATCCTCAATAAATTCCGGTTTCACAGCCGTCCACTCTCCAGTGGGAAACTGTGCCGAGGTACCGCCCTCATAAATCTGCATTCCCTCTGTCAGATCCTGCCAGCTGCAGGTATTATTCACTTTATGTAAATCCATTACTGCACCTCCTGTAATGCCATCTTCAGG
>CANSYV010000223.1 GCA_947651335.1 uncultured Lachnospiraceae bacterium | reverse complement strand
CCCACAATGGGTATAGTAAGTCATCTGGCCGCTCTGTCCATGCCACAGCGTCACGTTATCTGATTGCGGATCTGGAAAATGACAGCTATTCCTATGTGGCTGGAAAAGGGCCGCTGAACACCCGTATTCCCACAGAGGGTGTATACAGTGAGGTTATCAGGCTTCATGGAGAAGATATTATCGGGGAAGAGGAAAAAGAGGCGTTTTGTCATTTTGGCCAGATTGATACCCTCAGAGAGAATCTCAGCACGAAAGATTCTGTTGTTCATGAGTGCCACGTTTCCCGCTGTGGGAAAGAAGAATGGGAACAGTTGATTGTGGTGTGCCTGGAACGTAAGGAAGGAAAGCCTGTCAGGGTTTTATATGTGCGCCAGAATGTTACAGAGCTGAAGTTAAAAGAGATGCGCGAGCAGCGGGAGCGGGCTGTATTGAACCGGAAGGAAAGGCAGTACAGAATCGCCATTATGTCTAACTCTTTCAGCGCATTCGAGTGCAATCTGACGAAAGACCGGATTGAGCAGGATATTGTCTGCGCCAATGATGAGGAAAATATCTCCCTTCTGGAACGGGCAGGGCTGTCTGTGCCATGTAAGGCTTCTGAATGCTTTGAGCGGTGGAAGCAGTTTGTTCTGCCGGAATCACAGGAGGATTACTGCGGGGCTGTAAATGTGGATTATCTGAAAGCCCAGTATGAGCAGGGTAATATGGAAGTGGATGTGGATTATTGGGGCGGGATAGAGGAAATGGAGCCTCTGTGTGTCCGCCAGTCCTTTATCATGACTTGCGACGAAGATACGGGAGACCTTATCGCTATGGTGGTATCCAGGGATATCACAGAGCAGGTCAGAAAACAGCGGGAACAGACACAGGCACTGCAGGATGCTCTGATGCAGGCACAGCATGCCAATCAGGCAAAGACCACATTCCTGTCTAATATGAGCCATGATATCCGTACGCCTATGAATGCCATTATCGGTTTTGCCACTATCGCGGCCAGCCATATGGAGCGTACGGATCAGGTGAAGGAATGTCTGGAGAAAATCCTCTCATCCAGCAACCATCTGCTGGGATTGATCAATGATATTCTGGATATGAGCCGTATTGAGAGCGGGAAGCTGCAGATACATAATCAGGAATGCAATATTCCTGAGCTGATGCACAATTTAGTAAATATCATCCAGCCCCAGGTGAAATCCAAGCAGCTGGAGATGTTCATTGATACGTTTGGGGTGGCCAATGAGGATGTGATTGCGGACCCGCTGAAGCTGAATCAGATTTTTATCAATTTAATGGGAAATGCGGTCAAGTATACTCCGGCAGGCGGGACGGTGACTTTCCGCATCACCCAGCACACCACCTACAAACATGGGTGGGGCGATTATGTTTTTACTATTAAGGACAATGGGATTGGAATGTCCCAGGAGTTTGTGAAACATATTTTTGAGCCTTTTGAGCGGGAAACCACTGTGACAAAAAGCAGCATACAGGGCGCGGGACTGGGCATGGCTATCACCAAGAACATTGTTGATATGATGGGAGGCGAAATCACAGTAGAAAGCGAAGTGGGAAAAGGGAGCACTTTCACGGTAAAACTTCCGCTGCAGCTTCAGGATATAGAAAAAACAGCGGAGCAGATTAAAGAACTGGAGGGTCTGCGCTCTCTGGTTGTGGACGATGACCTGAATGTCTGTGACAGCGTGAGCAAAATGTTAAAAAGCATTGGACTGCGCTCGGAATGGACCACATCCGGCAGGGAGGCGGCATACCGTGCCAAATCTGCTTATGAAGATGGAGATCCCTATCATACTTATATCATTGACTGGCAGATGCCGGAAACCAGCGGAATTGAAACAGCAAGAAAAATCCGCAGTGTGGTGGGGCAGGATGCACCTATTATTATTCTCACAGCGTATGACTGGGCTGATATTGAGGATGAGGCGAAAGCGGCGGGTGTTACCGCGTTCTGCGCCAAACCGCTTTTTATGTCTGATTTAAAAGCAGCGCTGCTGGCGGCCAATAATATCGGAGACCACAGCCAGCCGGAATCAGGGACTGTCTGGACACAGATTGATTACAGCGGCAAGAGACTCCTTTTGGTGGAAGATAATGAGCTGAACCGGGAAATTGCGGAGGTCATTCTGGAGGAAGCAGGTTTTATGATCGAATCCGCACCGGACGGAACTGATGCGGTGGCTATGATAGAAAGCTCCCCGGAAGGGTATTATCATGCGGTGCTGATGGATGTCCAGATGCCGGTTATGAACGGATACGAGGCTACAAAGGCAATCCGGGCCATGCAGCGGGAGGATGTGAAAACCCTGCCCATTATCGCTATGACCGCAAATGCCATGGAAGAGGATAAGGAGGCGGCGCTTAAAAGCGGCATGAACGCCCATATTGCCAAACCCCTTGATATGGAACTGCTTATGAGTGTGCTGCGGCAGTTCCTGCATAAATGACCTAAAACATGCGAAAACTGAAAGAGAAAGGAACTGCGGCGTGGGAGAACTGTCAAAACTACCGAATATAGGAAAAGTGGTAGAAGAACAATTAAATCAGGTGAATATTTTTACAGAAAATGATTTGAAGACTATCGGTGCGAAGCAGGCGTGGCTGAAAATCCAGCAGATAGATGAATCGGCATGTATCCACCGGCTGCTTGCCCTGGAGGGGGCAGTCCGGGGAGTCAAGAAGGCACAGCTGCCGGATGATGTGAAGGCAGAGCTGAAAGAATTTTATCAGTGGAACAAAAAGTAAATGAAAATAGGACAGCAAAGAGGAGTTTTGGATTATGAGCCATAAAGATAACGCAAAAAGGGTCCAGGATTCAGCAACTGAGCAGGTTTATATTATACGCCCCCGTCACATCAACCCTCAGGGCAGACTGTACGGCGGCTGTCTGATGCAGTGGATCGACGAGATGGCGGGGATTGTCAGCAGAAGGCATTCGGGAAAGATGATAACCACAGCCGCTGTTGACAGCCTGGAATTTAAGGCGGGAGCCTATCAGAATGATATGATTGTGCTGGCAGGCAGAGTGACTTATGTGGGCCGGACTTCTATGGAAGTCCGGGTGGACACTTATATAGAAGATTATCAGGGAAAACGGGAACTCATTAACAGGGCGTACCTTGTGATGGTGGCTGTGGACGAAAACGGCACTCCAGTGGAAGTGCCGGGACTTCAGATTGAGTCTGAGGAGGAGCGGGAAGAATGGCTTGGCGCCAAGAGACGGCTTCAGATGAGAAAGCAGAAGATGCTGGAATCAGGTATTTCCTGACGCCGCCGCCCCGTTATAACAGCGGGGCGACTGCTTTCATCAGATGTCCTGTTAATTTCACCGTCCACTTTTCCTGGTGGACGGTTTCCATGGTAACCTGTCTGCATTTTGCAAGGGTGTCCTGGAAGTCTGCTTCCATTTCTTGAATACAGTCTATCTGATATAAGTAAGTGGCGCACTCAAAATGATGGTACAGGCTGCGGTAATCCAGATTGATGGTTCCCACGACGGCTTCCGCCGAATCGCTGATAAATACTTTTGCATGGACGAATCCTGGTGTATATTCATATATCTTTACTCCGGATTTCAGCAGCGATGCATAATGTGTCTTTGCCAGGGCATAAGGGATTGCTTTGTCAGGGATTCCCGGCAGAATCAGCGCAGTCTCCACACCTCTTTCCGCGGCAAATTTCAGGGCGGTTTCCATCTCGCCGTCTAAAATCAGATAGGGGGTCATAATGTGCACATAGGACAAGGACCTGTTCAGGATATCCATGTAGACCCGTTCTCCCAGCTTGTCATCATCCAGCGGGCAGTCTCCATAAGGGATCACATAGCCTTTCGTCTTCTTCACGGGCAGCGGAGGGTATGACAGGAAATGTGCATATTCCTCCTGTTTTTCACCGATTCCCCACATCTGCAGAAACATCAGGGTAAAACTTCTGGCCGCCTCATTGGCCTGTTCCGCCTGAATTCTGACCTGTTTGATCTCCTCAATACGAT
>CANSYV010000222.1 GCA_947651335.1 uncultured Lachnospiraceae bacterium | reverse complement strand
ATACTGTCCCTCTACGGATTTTTCATCAGCTTTTCCTCCGGCGTCCCTGCCTGGTTCCAAAAACACCCCTGGCGGAAATACCAGGGACAGACGCTGCTCATTTTCCGCGGCCTGTCCGCCAAGCTGGCTGTTATGGGGGTTGTCATGGCCACAACAGCCCTGCTGTTTACCGCAGTGTTAATTTCCCAGGGCACCGGACTGACCTTCTTGGCCATGTTTCAACAACGGGCCCAGCAGACCACCTGCTTTGATTTGTTCATCGGAAGTTCGGAGGAAAATCAGAATTTAGACGATTATCTGGACTATGTCAGCACTGGCATTCCCACGAAAAACGCCCTCCAATACCAGCTTTACCTGGGAGAAACCCGCCAGATAACCGATTATGTAACCCAAAGCATCAGGACAAACGATGAATACTACGGTTACTATGAGCGGGATCTGCTGATGAAATTCAGCGATTACTCCGCCCTGCGCTCCATGCTGGGATATGAAAAGGTTACCATGAAAAAAGGGCACTATCTGGTTCACTGTACGCCTTTCCTGAAAGATATTATGGCAGACTATGACCATCCCGTTTTCCTAAACGGCAGTGTCCTGAAGCCAGGCCCAGTCTATACGGAATCCTTTACACAGTATGAATGGCAGGCCAATGGACACGGCTTTCTCATCATCGTGCCGGATGAGGCCGCCGAATCCTGCACAGCCAGCCACAGAGCTTATGCCGCCATGACGAAAGAGCCTGTCAGTGAAGCCCAGTTCCAGGCATTGACTGCCATACAGGAAAGCCGGATGGATTTTGATTCTATCTTCGCCAAATCCCAGGTGGAAAATGAATGGGCTGCCTCCACGGCCATCTTCGTATTCCCCCTTTATTATCTGGCACTGATACTCATCATGACCGCTGCCGCCATCCTCACCATCCAGCAGCTCAGCGAAACCGGCCGCTATCAGCGCCAGTTCCTTCTGCTTCAAAAGCTGGGCATGGAACGCCGGGAAATGGAGCGGGTGCTCCGACGGCAGCTTGCCATCTATTATCTCATGCCCGCCGTGCCGCCCCTTTTGATTGGCATTCCGTTCATACTGAACCTGGGCGGTGCGGTGGAACCGGGTATTCTGGTGGGCGCCAGCCACCCTCTGGCCATAACCGGAACTACTGTGGGGTTGTTTTTTACCATTTATTTTATATATATCCTGATCGCATATAGCAGTTTGAGGCGGAATGTACTTTGAAAACCCCTTTTATCGCAAAAAAGATTATAAACTTGCAATTAAACAGGGATGCGGTCCCAAAAAACTTAAAAAAGTAATCCAGATTTTATAAAATGAGGCTTCCCTCCCAGAAGCATACTGTGACCATCCACACAATTATATTTTAAATACCACCGCTTTTACCAGAGTACTCAGTCCGGCACAGATAAACACAATGGTAATAATCCGGCGGACTGCCGCTTCGCTCAGCTTACTGTCCACCCGGCTTCCCAAAAACATGCCGCAGATAACGCCTGCCGCGGAAATCACTGCCAGTTTTAAAATATCCACTGTATAGAATCCGGTAAAAATGTAAATCAGCAGACGGATGGTATTCTCAATAAAGAAGATAAAGCACATCTGGCCCCGGAACTGGTTCCTGTTCACATACCCGGTGCGCTCAATGTACGCCACAAAGAACAGATTAATCCCGTACAATCCGGCGGTGAATCCTGACGCCATAGATACCAGCGCCATCACAATCCCGTTTCCTGACGATTTTGCAGATTCTTTTCTTGTGAGCATCTCCACCCCGCAGATTACAACCACCAGCCCCAAGAGAGCTTTGATTTTCCATGAAGCTGCATATTTTAAGCACAGCAGCCCCGGCACCATACCGATGAGAATACACACAATCATGGGTATGGTGGATTTGACCGAAAACTCTTTTCTGTTTTTAAAAGATATGTACAGGTTCAGCGGCCAGTTCATCAGCAGGTTCATTGGGGTGATCTGATTGTTCTGCAGTGCAGTCAGGGACAGCATGGGATTGGAGATCAACGGGTCCCCAAACCCCGCTAAGCCTTTCACAAAATACGAGCAAAATTGTATTGCAAATACAAATAGTACAAATCCGATTGTAATTTCCACAGCCATTCTCCTTTGCATTTTTATCTTTCAGTATAACGCTGGTTTTATGGCTGTGTCTTTTCCTTTCCTGCATAATCCTGCCATTAGACTTTCGATATTCTGCTTTCCTCAATATTAGAACACATCTTAAAATTCATTCCTGCTATCTGACGTAACTGGCTTATATAAAAAGAATCCTGCTCTGCAGGATTCTCCGCGCCGGAGCGCGGCTGCGTCAGCAGCCATCTTCCTCAGCGCGTAGTGCGCATCCCCCGGGGGGTTTTATTGTATAGGAAACGAAGTTTCCTATACGGTAAACAAATTTCAGACACGCTTCGAAAAACGTGTCTGAAATCACTCCTTACAATGTCCATTCTATGCATATGTGTCAATCATATGCTCCACCGGGGGCTGCATAGCCGCGTCAATGCCATCCATCATCACGTTTATGCTGGCCTCCTGGTCTTCCATTGCCCTTTTCAGCATGGAGATTGATACATCCTGCTGCAGTT
Organism: uncultured Lachnospiraceae bacterium; assembly: GCA_947651335.1. Taxonomy (GTDB): domain Bacteria; phylum Bacillota; class Clostridia; order Lachnospirales; family Lachnospiraceae; genus MGBC164599. The sequence continues at coordinate 1,417 of CANSYV010000222.1, read as the reverse complement.
TCGCAGCGCTCATATCCATGCTGGCAGCAGCAATCGACATGGTTAAATCCATAGTTACCCTCCTATTTTGTAAAATCCTTGTAAATATTCAGCAGGGATGCGAAAATGCAGAATCGCTACGATTTCCTGGCCATCTTCTGGCGCTGGTCTGTCTCATAGACCTCCACGCCGTCCAGACTCTGCACAAATTTTGAGAACTGGGAATACCCGTACTGCTTCACCCGGAAATTCTTGAAGCGGCTGTGAAGTTCGTTGCTTAGCTGGTTGATGCCAATTCCTTTCTTTCCATGTTTCCCCACTTCTGCCTTAATATATTTTACAATCTCTCCTTTTGTTTTATCGTCACTTTTTACTGATAAGATAATAGAATTCTCCACTCTTTTCAGATCAAACACACCCGAATCCTGAATGAAACGGGACAGAGAGCTGTATCCAAAATTGCGCACGTCAAAGTCGGGATATTTATTCAGCAGACGATTTCCAATCTCTCCCAGGCTGGATGTCTTTCCCTTGTCCTCATTATCGGAAATCATGCCTATGATGGTGCTGATAATCTTGCGGTTTTTCTCCGGCCCGCTGTCATAGGTATCTTCCGCTGTCTCTTTATCCGATGCCTTGGCCCTGCCGGACTCATCTGTCATCTCCTCGCCCTTTTCTTCTTCCTCCAGCAGTACCTCCAGATTAGTAAAAATTGTGCAGGAACTCCTGAAAGACAGCGGTGTCTTCTCCTCGCCCATGCCGATCACCGTCATTCCCGATTCCCTCAATCTGCTGGCAAGACGGGTAAAGTCACTGTCGCTGGATACCAGACAGAAACCATCCACCTGGCTGCTGTATAAAATATCCATGGCATCAATGATCATAGCTGAATCCGTGGCATTTTTCCCTGTGGTATTGGCAAACTGCTGAATGGGCACAATAGAATGTTCCAGCAGCTTTCCCTTCCACCGGGAAGCTTTTGTATCTGTCCAATCACCGTATATTCTTTTGTATGTGGTGGTTCCGTACTTGCTCAATTCACCGAGAATCACTGAAATATATTTCGACGAAATATTCTCTGAATCGATTAACAGCGCAAATCTTTTATCTGCCATACATATCTCCCCAATTTCGCAGCCAGAATACCAGAAAAATAAAACATTCTGCGGTGCTGGCCTTTTTAATCTTGTACTATACTCAAGAGCATACGTATCTGCCAAATGATTTACTATTTTACTTGAAACAGTGAAGGCCTGCTGGCAAATCATTTGGCTCATGGGTATATCATACCATCTATTTCCATAATAAGCAAACCTTTATATCACAATGCCTGAGAACATTCTCATAATTTTCTCCAAAGGACATACATATTTGGACAAGGTTCTTCATATTTTAACAATAAAAGCTATCATTCATACTTATACCTACACCGCCTATG
>CANSYV010000221.1 GCA_947651335.1 uncultured Lachnospiraceae bacterium | reverse complement strand
ATGCGCTGTCTAAAAAGACGGGTATCAGCCAGTCATCTTTATCCAATCTGATGAGAAGGGGAAGTATACCTACTTTTTACACACTGAACAGAATTTGTGAGGGATTGGGGATCACGCTGCCACAATTTTTCTCTGACGATATAGGAAAACTGGAATTATCTTCAGAACAGAAGAAAGTGTTAAGAATATGGGAATCTTTGACGGATAAAGAGAAAGAAGCGGTTGAAATCTACGTGAGAGGGATGAAATTAAAGTAAGGGGCTGTAGAAAGGAATGATATTATGTCACAGGTATTAGCAGAATCTAAAATCTTCACAGAAGATGATTATTACAATCTGCCGGAAAATATAAGGGCAGAGCTGATTGACGGACAATGATTGTGGAACCTGACATAAGTGTTATCTGTGACCCAAATAAGCTCACAGACCAGGGCTGTACTGGCGCGCCGGACTGGAGTAGAAATTACCTCTCCCAGCACCGCCAGCCATGATTATATACACAAACTGCATATGTACGCTGACGCCGGAGTCCGTGAGTATTGGATTGTAAACCCATTAACACAGACAAATTTTGTATATTTTTTTGGAAATAGTGACCTTGATGTAAAAACATACACTTTTCAGGATCGAATAAAAGTGAATATATATGATGATTTTTGGATTGATTTTAAAGACATAATTTCATAAGAAAGATAGTAAGGAACTGTTTCTAAATAATGTATGCCATCTGCTTGTCTTTTCTCTGACAGCACCCGCTGCGCCTGATTTTGGGCGGGCGCTCTCAAAGAAAATATACAGGTTCCTGGCTTGTAAAGTCAGGAAGTGTGGACGTATGAAATTACGAAATGAAAGGAATCATCTCTTGATTGACTATGTAACTGAACCACTACCGGCTAAAGCCGGTAGGTTCGGTGGGCTGCTGAAGCAGCCTAAAGTTGTCTCCATTCAAAGTTATCCCTTGCACGCTTGTTTTATCCTATCTCGAAGTTATCGGAGTTGCTCTTTTCTTGCAGATCTTGGTTTTTGATATACTCTCTGATCACATCATCTGTTACATTCCCGCTGCTTGCCACAAAATATCCCCTCGCCCACATATGCCGTCCCCAAAATTGTTTATTCAGTTCTTTGTATTCCATCTGCAGCTTTCGTGAAGTATTTCCTTTTAAATACTGGACTAACTTACTGGCTGACAGATGCGGCGGCACAGATACCAGTAGGTGTATATGGTCACTCCCAACATGCCCTGCTAATATCTCCACTTCATTGCTCTGACATATCATCCTGATAAGTTCTCTGGTCCTTAAGGCTATCTTTCCTGTGATCACTGGTTTTCGATATTTCGTTATCCATACCAGATGATATTTGATATCATACGTACAATGCGACGACTTCCTATAATTTTCCATATATCTTCACCTCAAGTTTAGTATCTCAATCTTTTATTTATCCTAAACCTGAAGCTATGGGGTTAACCTAAAGGTTTCGCCTTAAGGCGAGGGTTTTAACCCCCTTATACAGACAATAAATTTAGATTCAATATATACAAAGAACAAGCGAGGTACAAATTACCTTTTGAGGTTTCTCTTGACATCCCCAATGCTGAAACCCTGGCTGCCATTGATGATGTAAATCACGGGAGAAATCTCAGTAAAACATTTCACAGCATTGCCGAACTAATGGAGGACTTAAATGCTTGAGGTAAGATACTCTGCCAAATTTAAGAAAGACTACCAAACTATCATTAAGCGCGGTTACACTCCCCAGCTGTTACAAGATGTGCTGCCTATTTTATGCAGTGAAAAAGGGTTCTGGCCGTACTTTTTTGTGTACGCCCAATGACGCATTGAAAGTTCAATTCTTCGTTTACAAATATCTACAACTCTTTCCGCCACACAAACCGGTTCACCGTATCCTTGTATGACTGGATAATCTTCACCACTTTTGTACTCACATTGGTATCCACGTAATCAGGAACAGGCGTCCCAAAGTCCCCATTCTCATTCATGGAAACCGCCAGTTCCACCGACTGCAGCAGTCCCTGTGTCCCAATCCCCGACAAAATAAAACAAGCCTTATCCAGCGCCTCCGGCCTTTCCGTACTGGTTCTGATACACACCGCGGGAAAAGGCATATGAATTGAAGTAAAATAACTGCTCTCCTCGGGAAGGGTGCCGGAATCAGACACCACCGCATAGGCATTCACCTGCAGGCAGTTATAATCATGAAAACCCATAGGCTCATGGGCAATCACCCGTGAATCCAGCACAAATCCGCTGCTCTCCAGCCGTTTTCTGCTCCTGGGATGACAGGAGTACAGCACAGGCATATCATACTTCTCAGCCAGGGCATTGACTGCGGTAAAAAGGCTGGTAAAATTCTTTTTTGTATCAATATTTTCTTCCCGGTGGGCCGACAGCAGAATATAGCGCCCCTTCTCAATCCTGACACCGGTTTCCGCCGAGATTCTCTCATGGATATCCGAATGCAGAATAGACGGAAGATTCTTCTCCAGCACCTCCGCCATGGGACTGCCTGTGACATAGGTGCGCTCCTTTGGCAGTCCGCACTCTGCCAGATACCGGCGTGCGTGCTCCGAATACGCCAGATTCACATCGGAAATAATATCCACAATCCTCCGGTTAGTCTCCTCCGGAAGGCATTCGTCTTTGCAGCGGTTTCCCGCCTCCATATGAAAAACGGGAATGTGAAGGCGTTTTGCCCCGATCACAGACAGACAGCTGTTGGTATCCCCCAGAACCAGCACCGCATCTGGCTGGATGCGGGCCATAAGCTGATAGGAAGATGCAATGATATTCCCCATAGTCTCTCCCAGGTCATTCCCCACCGCATCCAGATACACATCCGGGTCTGCCAGTCCCAGGTCTTTGAAAAATACACCGTTTAAATTATAATCATAATTCTGCCCCGTATGGGCAAGAATCGTGTCAAAATACATACGGCATTTATGAATGACCGCCGACAGGCGGATAATCTCCGGCCTGGTTCCCACAATGATCAGCAGCTTGATTTTCCCATTTTCTTTCCATTTTACATTGTCAAAATATGCGCTCATTTCTCTATCTCCACAGGTTCATAAAAAGTGTCCGGGTGCCCGCTGTCAAACTGCTCATTTGCCCACATCACCGTGACCAGATTTTCCGTGTGGGAAAGATTGCTGATACTGTGGGTATACCCCGGCAGCATCTGAACCGCCCGCATGTGATCTCCGGACACTTCAAAGCTGTGTACAGGATATGAGTTTCCCGTCTCCGGGTCAACCCCTATTTTCCGCTGCTGAATCAGCCCATGGCCGCTGACCACAATGAAAATCTCCCACTTGCTGTTGTGCCAGTGCTGTCCCCTGGTAATTCCAGGCTTTGCCACATTGATGCTGACCTGGCCGCAGCCGGCAGTCTTGATTAATTCCGTAAAATTCCCCCGCTGGTCAATATTCGGCTGGAATCCATAAGAAATCTTATCCGCCGGAAGATAGGACAAATACGTACTGTACAGCTTCTTTGCAAAAGAGTCCTGGGGAATCTCCGGCATAAGCAAAGTCTCCGGCATGGACTTAAAAGCCTGGAGCAAATCTACAATCTCGCCCAGCGACGCATGATGAACCACCGGGACATAGCAGTATTGTCCGGAAATATCCGGTACCGGGGCCAGGCCCTCATATTCACAGCGATGCTCCTTTCCCTCCAATGCGTCAAGCATCTCCGTAATCAAATCATCGATATAGAGAAGCTCCAGCTTTGTGGAAGGGTCATTTACCGTATATTCCAGATCATTGGCCACTGCGTGGCAGAAGGTGGCCACCGCGGAATTATAATTGGGCCTGCACCATTTTCCGAATAGATTGGGAAAACGGTACACCAGAGTCCTGGCCCCAGTAGTTCTGGCATATTGGAAAAATAATTCCTCCCCTGCCAGCTTGCTCCTCCCATATTCGGAACTGGCAAAACGCCCGGTAAGGGACGCCTGGGCAGAGCTGGAAAGCATCACCGGACAGGTATTCTGATGGGATTTCAGCAGATTCAGC
>CANSYV010000220.1 GCA_947651335.1 uncultured Lachnospiraceae bacterium | reverse complement strand
GTGAGTATACGCACCGTTGCGGATAATCTATTTAGCAGTGTGAAATATAAACTGGAAGCTTTTACCGGAATGGAAATTTCCAAGATGACCTTGCTGGTGGAAGGCGTCCGGGTGATCGATTGATTAAGGAGGATTTTGTTTTGAGTACAAATACAATAGATGCCGGTATGCTGGGAAAGATGTTTCTGGCCGGAGCCAGGAATCTGGATGCAAAGAAGGAATGGATCAATGAACTGAATGTATTTCCGGTACCGGATGGGGATACTGGGACAAATATGACCTTAACCATCATGTCCGCGGCTGCAGAAGTGGGCAGACTGGAAAATCCAACCATGGAGACACTGGCAAAAGCAATTTCCTCCGGTTCTTTACGGGGCGCCAGGGGAAATTCCGGTGTAATCTTATCTCAGCTTCTGCGGGGTTTCACAAAAGTAATCAGCAATGAAACCGTACTGAACCCGCAGATATTGGCCGCGGCTCTGGAAAGAGGCGTGGAGACAGCATACAAAGCGGTTATGAAACCCAAAGACGGCACCATACTCACAGTGGCAAAAGAGGCGGCTGCCAGGGCCGGCCAGCTGGCGGAGACAGCGGAAGATCTCCAGCCGTTTCTGGAGGAGATCCTGCAGTGTGCCCAGGAGACGCTGCTAAAGACACCGGATATGCTGCCAGTCTTAAAGGAGGCCGGGGTTGTGGATTCCGGCGGCCAGGGTTATGTGGCGGTTCTGGAGGGAGCGCTGGATGCTTTTCTGGGAAAAGAGACGGCTGGACCTGTGGAAATTCCCAAAATGGAGAAAACCGTCCTGCCCGGCGCGTCTGTCCAGGAGGAGGCAGATATCAAGTTCGGCTATTGCACAGAGTTTATTGTATTGCTGGAAAATCCTCTGAGCACTTCTCAGGTGGAAGAATTCAAAGAATACTTAAGTTCCATCGGGGATTCTCTGGTGGTGGTGGCTGACGACGAACTGGTCAAAATCCATGTGCACACCAACGACCCGGGCAAGGCCCTTCAAAAAGGTCTGGGACACGGCCAGCTATCCAGAATCAAAATCGACAATATGAGGGAAGAACATCAGGAAAAACTGTTCAAAGAGGCAGAAAAAGCGGCGCAGGCTCCTGCACAGGAAATGAAGGATGTGGGATTTATCAGTGTGTCTGCAGGCAAAGGAATGGGTGAAATTTTCAGGGAACTGGGTGTGGATTATCTAATCGAGGGCGGACAGACCATGAACCCCAGCACAGAAGACATGCTCAACGCCATTGGACAGGTTCCCGCAAAGACAGTGTATATTCTGCCAAATAATAAAAATATTATCCTGGCTGCCAATCAGGCAAAGGCACTGGAAAAAGAAAAAGAAATTGTGGTCATTCCCACCAAGACCGTACCTCAGGGGATTACCGCTGTTTTAAATTATGTGCCGGAAAAGAGCACAGAAGAAAATACCCAGTCCATGATAGAGCAGATGGGGTATGTGAAAACCGGATTGATTACCTATGCGGTGAGGGATACCCACATTGACAACAAAGAGATCCATCAGGATGATATTATCGGTCTGGGGGATGAGGGCCTGCTGGCTGTGGGACAGGAGATAGAAGAAACCGCCCTGGCATCCATACAGGCCATGATGGGCGAAGACGCGGAACTGATCAGCATCTACTACGGGGAACAGGTGGAAGAAGAAAAGGCACAGGAACTTCTGGCTGCTGTGGAAGAACAGTACCCGGACTGCGATGTGGAGCTCAATGACGGCGGACAGCCTATTTACTACTATGTTCTGTCAATCGAATGAGGCAGAAGAATCACATGGGGCACTCTATTAGAGAGCTGAAGGGAATCGGTGAGAAAACGGAGAAGCTTTTCCTGAAACTGGGCGTGGCAGACCTGGACGGCCTGCTGGCCTATTATCCCAGGACATACGATGTGTTCCAAAAGCCTCAGCCTGCGGATACCTGGAGGGAAAAAGAGGTACAGGCAGTTTATGCCTCCATTGACGCGGCGGTATCCGTAAAACAGACAAGAAATTCTGTGGTTACTGCTGCCAGTGTCCGCCATGGGGATTCTAAAATCGCGCTGATCTGGTTTCGCATGCCGTATCTGCGCAGTACGCTGAAAAAGGGACAGCAGTATGTGTTTCGGGGGCAGGTGGTGCGAAAAGGCAGCGGATGGGAGATGGAACAGCCCAAAATCTATACGCCCCGGCAGTATGAACAGCTGCTGCACAGTATGCAGCCTGTCTATGGGCTGACTAAAGGGCTCACCAGCCAGGCAGTAGCAAAAGCGGTGAGACAGGCTCTGGATAAGCTGCTGCCTGTCCAGGATGATCTCCCGGAAGCGCTCAGAAAACAGTATCAGCTGATGGATTATTCTTCTGCCGCGGCAGCCATTCATTTTCCCGAAAACATCCAGCAGTACCAGCAGGCGAGAAGACGGCTGGTGTTTGACGAATTTTTTCTGTTCGCCCTGGAGATCCAGCGGTTAAAGAGCAAGACGGGCACAGAGGAAAACCGGTACCCTATGAAACCGGCTGCAGATACCAGGCGGATGATAGACGGCCTTCCCTACCGGCTGACCAATGCCCAGCTGAGAGTGTGGAGGGAGATTGAGGAGGACATGCAGGGAAAAAGCCTCATGTCCCGGCTCGTCCAGGGGGATGTGGGAAGCGGAAAGACCATATTGGCTTACCTGGCCATGGTGATGGCGGCAGCCAATGGATACCAGGCCGCTTTCATGGCCCCCACAGAGGTGCTGGCCGCACAGCATTACCGGGGGCTTTTGAGACTTTTAGAGGAACATGGTCTGGATCATCTGCAGGCAGAGCTTCTCACCGGTTCCCAGACACAAAAAGAGAAACGGGATATCTATGGCCGTCTTCAGGCGGGGGAGATTCATCTGATTGTGGGGACACATGCCCTGATTCAGGAGAAGGTGTGTTTTCACAGCCTGGGGCTGGTGATTACCGATGAACAGCACCGTTTTGGGGTTAAGCAGAGGGAATCCCTGTCCCTGCGGGGTGGAAATCCCCATGTGCTGGTCATGAGCGCCACCCCCATTCCCCGCACGCTGGCCATGATTGTTTACGGGGATTTGGACATTTCCATCCTTGATGAACTGCCAGCCAGCCGTCTGCCCATCAAAAACTGTGTGGTGGGAACAGAATACCGTCCCAATGCCTATCGTTTTATGGAAAAGCAGATCGCCCAGGGGCGGCAGGTATATGTAGTCTGCCCCATGGTGGAGGAGAGCGAAGGGATTGACGGGGAAAATGTGCTGGACTATGCCAGGCGTCTGCGGTCTGCCCTGCCGGGTCATATCCGGACAGGCATCCTCCACGGGAGAATGAAGGCGGAAGAAAAGCAGCGGGTGATGGAAGCCTTTGCAGGCCATGAACTGGATATTTTGGTTTCCACCACTGTAGTGGAAGTGGGGGTGGATGTGCCCAATGCTTCTGTGATGATGGTGGAAAATGCAGAGCGTTTCGGCCTGGCCCAGCTGCACCAGCTAAGGGGCAGGGTGGGACGGGGGGAGCACCAGTCCTACTGTATTTTTGTCCAGGGAACCCAGGAAAAGGAGATCAGAAAGAGGCTGGAGATTCTCAACCAGTCCAACGACGGATTTTATATCTCGTCGGAGGATCTGAAGCTGCGGGGGCCGGGAGATTTGTTCGGCGTGCGCCAGAGCGGCCTGATGAATTTTAAAATTGGTGATATTTACAAGGATAGTGAGTTATTGCGCCAGGCTTCTCAGGCAGCCCGGGATTTATTTGATGCAGATCCCGGATTGGAAGCATCAGAATACACAAAACTCAGGGAAAAAATAGAAAAAATTGTTGAAAATAACAGTTTTCATACTGGATTGTAAAAACAACTTGTTTTTTTGAAGCAGAAGTAGTATTCTAATCTGGATGGAAGTTAATGTATCTGACCAGAAAGGAGAACAGGCAGATGTCTGCAAAAAGTAATGCAAAAGCTGCAAAGGCTGTGAAACCGGTAGAGGAAGAAGAGGGAGAGGCTTTGGAGCCGGATGTGCGGGACCCGTACAGCGG
>CANSYV010000219.1 GCA_947651335.1 uncultured Lachnospiraceae bacterium | reverse complement strand
GTCATTGCAGACCCGAACCAATTTGCTGTCAATCCGGAAAAAAATTTATTCAAAGCAGGCATTCGCCAATATGCTTAAGTCAATCAGAGATTGTCTTTGCAAGTCTCCATACTCATTCCACATCATATCCGTTTTTTCGATGTTTACAAATTGAATGCCTACACCAACACTTGACAATTATTTGCAATGATGTTACGTTTAAAAACGAAGGAAAAAAGAGGCCCCGGGCCTTTCAAGGCCTGGAAGTCTGAAAGTAAACTTCCGAAATATGGAATGGATGCCGCAAAAAGGTGTGTAAGCACCCTTCTTGAAACAGGCATGGGGTGTAAACATGGACAAATTACTGATAAGCCAAAAAAAATATGGCTTCAAGGACTTTTTAAGGATCCCTTTCACAGTCTGCCCGGTATACGCGGGGATCAAGACGCTCAATCAGATACTGGTGTCTGTCCTGCCGTCACTACAGGTGTTAGCCACGGCGGCCTTTATCGACACCGCCCTGGGCATCTTCTCCGGAAAAACCGGACAGTCGGCCATCTTCCCGCCCCTGTTGTGCCTGATCGCCATTGTGACCTACAACAACCTGAACTGGCAGCTGATGAGCTACATAAACCTGAAAATGCAAATGCGACTGGAATTCGCATATCGCACCAGAATTGCCGAGAAGCGGGCCGCGCTGGAATACCGGCATGTGGAGGACAATGACACCTGGGAGCTGGTCAACCGGGTGTGTAGTGACCCTGTGGGGAGGCTGACCGGCGGCTTCAACAATATTCTCGGCACAGCGAACATCATCCTGCGGGTGGGCTCCCTGCTTGCCATACTGATGGCCCAGGTGTGGTGGGCCGGACTGGCTATTGTGGTCATCTCCGTTCCCCTGTTCCGGTTGGCTATAAAGGGTGGACAGCAGATCTACGAAGAAAATAAGGAAGCAGAGAAGCACTTGCGCAGGGCAAACTACCTGAAGGGTGTGTTACAGGGACGGGAAAGTGTAGAAGAACGGGCGCTTTTCGGTTATACGGAAAAGGTGAACCAACAGTGGCTGGAAAGATATGAAGCCGCCCGGAAAATTTCCGTGGGAGTGAGCGCCAGGTTCTTCGTGCGCCTGAAAGGTTCCAGCCTGATCACGGTGCTGCTCTCCCTGCTGATCATCAGTGTGCTTCTGTTTCCGCTGACGAAAGGCATCATCACCCCGGGTATGTTCATGGGGCTCATCACCTCCACCCTGAACCTGATCCAGATGATGTCCTGGGAGCTGTCCGACACCATGAACCAGATCGCCCAGAACCTGGAATACTGCAAGGATCTGACTGCCTTCTGCGCCTTGTCTGAAACCCCCGGAGCACTGGATGTGCCTGGCACCGGAGACACATTTGAAAGCCTGGAATTCCGCCAGGTATCTTTCCGGTATCCGGGCACGGAAAAGGACATCTTAAAAGATTTCAGCCTTCGCCTGGAAAGCGGCAGGCATTATGCCTTCGTGGGCATTAACGGAGCCGGAAAAACCACGCTGACAAAGCTCCTGACCGGTCTGTATGATAATTATGAAGGGGAGATCCTGCTAAACGGCAGGGAACTGAAGACCTTCAGCCAGGCACAGCTGAAAGCATTCTTCTCTGTGGTCTATCAGGATTTCGCCAGGTATCAGATATCCCTGGAGGATAATATCGCGCTGGGAAACGTGCTCCAAAGAGACCAGACAAAGATCCGGGAAGCCGCGGAGGCAATAGGCCTCGGCCAGGCGATTGCTGACCTGCCCCAGGGCATGGAGACCCCTTTGGGAAAGATAAAGGAACAGGGCGTGGATCTCTCCGGAGGCCAGTGGCAGCGTCTGGCCATCGCCAGAGCCCTGTATAACCCGGCAGCGGTACAGATTCTGGATGAGCCCACGGCGGCGCTGGATCCGGTGGCAGAAAGCGGCATCTATGAAATGTTCGGCAGAATCAGTGCCGGAAAATCCACGATCTTCATCACCCACAGACTGGGCGCCGCCCGTCTGGCAGATGAGATTATTGTGGTGGACGATGGAAAAGTAGCTGAGAAGGGAAATCATGAAAACCTGCTCTCTCAAAAGGGCATTTATGCCTCTATGTATGAAGCGCAAAGGAGCTGGTATCAATGAAAAAGCAGAGCAAGATGAAAAACAAGAAAACCATGACAGGGGCTTTCGGAAAACTCCTGCCAGTGATGATAAAGGCGGCACCCTTTCTGTTTCTGGTAAACATACTTCTGGGCTTTTTCCATGGCATCTCCTTCGGCGTGGAAACCATGATGCAGCAGCACTTTTTCGACAGCGCGGTGGATGCAGCCAGGGGAAAGACCGGGATTTCCCAGGCCTTTCTTGCGCTGGCGTTCCTGGGCATTGCCAATGTGGCCTGTCAAGTGCTGAACGGTGCCGCTAATTTTCTGCCAGGCGTGGTGGACGGAAAGGCCGGCGCCCATCTGTCCATGGCCATCCAGAAGAAAATCGCCCGGCTGGATCCAGCTGTCTTTGAGGACACGGAAAAACTGGATGACATCAATAAGGCAGAACAGGGGAAAAACAGTGCTTTCTGGTATGTCTATAATGTGCTTGCTATTCTGACTTTTTATATTCCCTATTTCGTTTTCATGGGCTGGTATCTCTTTTCCCTGAAACCGATTCTGGCCAGCGCCATTGTCATCATCTTCCTTCCCACCGCCCTGGCGCAGCTGCTCCGCGTGAAAGTCTTTTCCCATCTGGAAGACGCCTCGGCTCCGGTCCGCAGGGAATATGAATACTATGAGACCTGTATGGCGGGCCGGGAATATTTCAAGGAGACCCGCATTCTGGGAAGTTTCTCCTACTTCAAAAAGCTGTATCAGGAGAGCCTTATCTCCCTACAGAAGCTGAAGTTCAAGGCTACCATGAGATCGAACCTGTTCGAGCTTGCCATGCGCACCGTCACAGTGGGAGGCTACTGCACCATTCTCTGGATGCTGTATGACGCCCTGATGAAACAGGAGGTAACGGTGGGGGCTTTCGCAGCGGTCTTCAATTCCATAGGCATGCTGTACAACGTCATGGAAGAGGTCATCTGCCGCCATATAGGAGAGATGGCCGCGAATGCGGGTTCCATCCGCAATTACCTGAATTTCCTGGCCATGGAGGAACGAATCGGACAGCGCCAGGATGCGCCAGACTGGGGGGATATCGTGCTGGAAAATGTAAGCTTCTCCTACCCGGCTGGAAAAAAGGAGGATGGAACCACAGAACCTGTGAAATATGCTGTAAAAAACGTGAGCCTGACACTACATAAGGGAGAGACCCTGGCAGTGGTAGGGGAAAATGGTTCCGGAAAATCCACCCTGATCCGCCTGATGGCCGGACTCTACCTGCCTGGGGAGGGCACGGTAAAGAAAAATGGCATAGACACCAGGGAGCTTGCCATGGCCGCCCTCACCGGCAAGACCTCCGCGGTATTCCAGAAATTCCAGCGCTATCAGATGACCCTGGCCGAAAATATCGTCATCGGCGATCCCGGAGAGGACTGGGGAAAGAACCATCTAGACAGTGTATGCGCCATGGCGGGAACAGATCCCGATGCATTTCCCAAGGGGTATGATACCATGCTTTCCCGGGAATTTGACGGCATTGACCTGTCCGGAGGCCAGTGGCAGCGCGTTGCAATTGCCAGGGGATTCTTTCGAAGCCATGACTTGATCATTCTGGACGAACCCACGGCTGCCATCGACCCATATGAGGAAACAAGGATTTATAATCGTTTTGCCGAAATCGCCCGGGATAAGTCTGCTGTCATCGTGACCCACCGCCTGGGTTCTGTGAGGCTGGCGGACCGTATTCTGGTCATGAAAGACGGGGAGGCAGTGCAGCTTGGCACCCACGAGGAGCTGCTCACCCAGGAGGGGGAATACAAAAGACTCTATGAGGCACAGGAGCAGTGGTATAAATCGTAAACGGGAGGACGGTCTCCTCCCCGAATTTGTACCTTCTGCTCACATATTCTCCTGCACCAGGGTGCTCACCCTGGTGCAGGAGAATATGTGAGCAGAAGGTACAAATTCGGGG
>CANSYV010000218.1 GCA_947651335.1 uncultured Lachnospiraceae bacterium | reverse complement strand
AATTCAGCGGTTTTCTGAATGCTTCTGGTAATCTGTGACTTCAGCTGCAGAAACTGCACACAGGTAATCAGAACAGCCACAGAAACCACTGCCAGGAATAAAACAAAGACCACGCTCATACTCTGGGCACGTTCTCTGTTCTTCCTGGCCGTACGGCTGATTGTTTTTCTGTGCTGCTGTCTTTCTTCCCTTGGAAGTGCCTGTACCCTTCTCACGGTATTTCCATCCACATATGTGCCCCTGGGCCCGTAAGATGTTCTTCGGTTGTAAGATCCGTTTTGTCTTGTACTGGCCATAGTTCCTCCCATCTGCACAGTGCTGCTGTACCAGATTCTAGCTCTCCTCCTCACAGACTGCACGTTCAAATATCCTCAGCTTCGCACTTTTTGACCTTCGATTCTCCTCCTTCTCCTCCTGGCTGGGCAGTATAGGTTTCCTGGTAACCACCCTTCCCAAAGATTTCCTGCCGCAGACACAGACAGGAAAATCCCTGGGGCATATACAGGGATTCTCACATTTCCTAAATATATTCTTTACAATCCGGTCCTCCAGAGAGTGAAAGGTGATGACACAGATTCTCCCCCCTGGATTTAACAATCCAATCATGTCTTCCAGTGAATCCTCAAGCACCTTCAGCTCCTGATTCAATTCAATTCTCAGAGCCTGAAAAGTCTTTTTTGCCGGGTGTCCCGGCGCCATACGAAACTTCCTGGGCACAGCCTCCTTTATAATATCCACCAGCTCCCCGGTGGTCTCAATCGGCTTGTCCTTTCTCACCCGGGCAATCTGCCTGGCAATGCTTCTGGCAGACTTGTCCTCCCCGTAGTCCCGTATCACTTTGTACAATTCCTGCTCACTGTATTCATTTATAATATCTTTGGCAGTCCTCTCCATCCTCTGATCCATCCGCATATCCAGCGGAGCATCCTGCTGATAGGTAAATCCTCTTTCAGCGGTATCCAGCTGGTAAGAGGACACTCCCAAATCCAATAATATTCCGTCAACTTTTGTAATTCCAAGTTCTTTCAGTTTCTGTACCATGTAACAATAATTGCTGCGAACGATGGTAATATTCCCCTTATATCTCTCCAATCGCCTGGTTGCAGCAATTATTGCGTCCTGGTCTTGATCTATACCAATAAATCTCCCCTTGGCAGAAAGTTTTTCGCACACCTTTTTTGCGTGCCCGGCGCCTCCCAGTGTTCCGTCCACGTAAATGCCCTCCGGTCCCACCCGCAGTCCATTTATCGTTTCCTCCAGTAATACTGATTTATGCACAAAGTCCATGTTAATCTCCTCGCTGTCCGCGTTCGATGATCAGATTACAATGCCCATTTCCTGCATTTCTTCCGCAATGCTGTCCATATCATCATAATTACTGTTTTCAATCCATTTTTCTTTGCTCCATACTTCAATACGGGTAATATTCCCCGTGAGCACCACGTCTTTCTCCAGACCAGCAAACTCCCGCAGCGTTGCCGGTACGAGAATTCTCCCCTGCTTGTCCAGTTCACACATTGTGGCTCCGGCTACAAAGAATCTTGAGAAGGCTCTGGCGCTTTTATTTGTAAGTGGCAGCGCCTTCAGCTTTTCTTCAAAGGCTTTCCATTCGTCCATGGGATAAATTGACAAACAGCCGTCCAATCCTTTGGTCAACACGAATTCTTCCCCAAGTAATTCGCGGAACTTGGATGGGATTATCAGCCGTCCCTTCGCATCAATTGTATGGTTGTACTCTCCCATGAACATATATAGTCACCTTCTTCACGGAAATCATTTATTCTCCCCAAATGCTTCCGCAGGCGGCATGGTTTACCACTATCACTCCATTTGCCACCACCATCCTCCACTTTCTACCACTTGTATGTCTATTCTATAACAAAATCGAGAAAAGTACAAGTGGAAAAAACAGAGTTATACCCCAAAAAATTGAGGGCTGATTCTGTAAATCTCTGTCATATTTTGGCGAACCATACTATATATATGTATTTCTCCTGATTTTTCATCTATATTTTGTATTTCATTTCCCCAAAACCAATGAAAAGATTTTTCATGCTCCTGGAAGCAGAAGGAATCTCATGCCCGGAAAATCCCCCACCACCCTCCCCCTTAGGAGAGAATCCCCCACCACAGAATTCCACCGAAAAAAAGAGACCACCCACTTGGCAGTCTCTTTGATATCTCCTATTACATTCTGTGAATAATAACCATATACCGTTCAATCAAGTAGTCCAGCTCCTTGCTGAGCTGGCTGTGTTTTAACAAATCTTCTCTCCCCTGTATACTTTGATCCAGCAGTCTCCTCTTTTCCTCGATTTCCTGACGCAGAGTCTCCACTGTCTCCTTTTTCTCTATTGTCATCTCCTTCACTTCAAATACCCCTTTTTTTCTGTGCAATCTCTCTTGTGTCTTAACTGATACCGTATGGATAATACCGCACCGATTCCCGCAGCCGCCAGCCCGATAGAGAGCAGCTGTGATACCGGAAGACCTTCGCCCCCCAGGGCAATTTTCAGCTGATCGGTGCGCAGCCCTTCAATCCACCCGCGCCCCATGCCATATCCGGCCAGGTACATCAGAAACACTTCCCCCTGAAACCGTTTCCTGTGTCTGTACCACAGCAAAAATGCCAGCACCAGTATGTTCCACATACTCTCATAGAGAAATGCCGGGTGCACCTGAATATAGGCCGCTCCCTGTATATACTGGATGTGTGCTTCCATCTGGGCAGTAATCTCACCGCTGCGCACTGCATCTACAGGAAGCTGCATGGCCAGCAGATTATCTGTGTAGCCGCCAAAAGCTTCCCGGTTAAAAAAATTCCCCCACCTTCCCAGAATCTGCCCCAGTACCAGACCCAGGCATGCAGTGTCCACCACCTGGCCCAGATGGGCTTTCTTTTTCACCGTATAGATACATGCTGTGGCCACGCCAAACAAGATTCCTCCGTAAATAGCCATGCCGCCGCCGCGGGTGTTGAAGATCTCCCACAGGTTGTCCTTGTAGTAATCCCATGAGAACGCCACATAATACGCTCTGGCCCCCACAATCCCCACAACAATGGACAACATCAGCATATTCAGATAAAAATCCTGGTCCTGCCCTGTCTTCTTTGCCTCCGCCAGAATCAGGCTGACTCCCGCTATCATGGAAACCGCTATCACGATCCCATAATACGCAATATCAATACCGAAAACTTCAATGGTCTTCCCCACATGCTCCAGATAAATCCCCAGGTGCGGAAAATTAATTGACATGTTCATCTGATCACCTAAACATTAAAGCGGAATAAAATCACATCGCCGTCTTTTACCACATACTCTTTGCCTTCCATGCGGACCAGCCCCTTTTCCCTGGCCCCTGCATAGGAGCCGCAGTCCAGCAGATCCTGATAATTCACCACCTCGGCTTTGATAAATCCCCTTTCAAAGTCTGTGTGGATCTTTCCCGCTGCCTGGGGCGCCTTTGTCCCCAGTTTTACTGTCCAGGCCCTGGTCTCGTCCTCCCCTGAGGTGAGAAAACTGTGCAGGCCCAGCAGGCGGTAGCTGGCTTTAATCAGTTTCTCCAATCCGGACTCTTTCAATCCCAGATCTTCCAGAAAAATTTTCCGTTCTTCCTCATCCAGCTGGGCAATCTCCTGCTCAATCTGCGCACAGATGACGAACACCTCGCTGCCCTGTTTCCCGGCGTACTCCTTGACTCTGCCTACATAGGCATTTTCCCCGCCGTCGTCTGCCAGGTCATCTTCCGCCACATTTGCCGCATAGATGACAGGCTTGCCTGTGAGCAGGTTATACTCGGCCAGCCATTTTTCTTCGTCCTCACTTTCCGGTGAAAACGTAATGGCCAGCTGGTCATTTTCCAGATGCGCCTTTATCCTCTCCTGGAATTTCAACTCCCCCGCCGCCTTTTTATCATTGCGTGCCAGTTTGGTGGTCTTCGCGATTCTCCGCTCCAGAATTTCCAAATCAGAAAACGCCAGCTCCAGATTAATGGTCTCAATATCCCGCAGAGGGTCAATAGAACCGTCCATGTGGTACGCTGTTTTGATGAT
>CANSYV010000217.1 GCA_947651335.1 uncultured Lachnospiraceae bacterium | reverse complement strand
CATCATCCGCATCACTCTCCCAATAATCTGTTCGAATCAAAATCACATAGCCTGGATCATAATACCAGCAATCATTCAAGATATCACTATCGCTAAACGCCTCCTCATTCTCATCATACCATGTAATTTCAAAATATGTTCCCGGATCAGGAATTACATCTTCAACATCCTGTTCCACCTGGATTTTTCTCAAGTCCACTTTCTCCGGAGCATATGAAACATCTATACGTCCAATCTCCCGGAAATCTTCCAGCCCCCCGCAGACGGTCCACTTCCCCGCATTATATTGCAGTTCATATCCTTGATCTATGCTTTTCTGCGCCAGCACAAAGTTTTCCGCCATCCCGCTGCCATCGTTAGTGGAAATATATGTTTTATCTGATACAAGTCCCCCTGGAAATAAGCGATGCCCTGTCTGAAACTGCGTGGTCCCTGTAACCTTCCCATTAATGGTAAGTGTTCCCTGTCTATTTAATACAAGTATTCCGCGCTCCTCTGCCGGGTTTTCCACTCCTGTAAAGTTTCCGGCTATCACTGCATCTGTCACACCATTAAAATCAAGACAAGCTCCATTCATTAAGGTAACATTCTGCAGTTCTTCTGCCGCAGATGACATGCATGCTTTATCTTTCAGCACAACACTGCCCACGCCTTCTGCTCTCGCATTTTCTATGGAAACTCCACTCAAAGTCAAAACTGTGTCTTCATTTCCATAAAAACCGCCTGCCCTGGCATACTGATTTTCCGTCCCATTAATATTAATCTCTGCCTTGCTGTTCAATCTTGTATCAACAGCATCCCGGACTAAGGCTTTTGCGTCCAGATTCAACACCGCATTTCCCCGATAAGGAACTTTATTATCGTCTCCCGCCTCATGCCCCATATAAATTGCCTGAAACATTGTCTCATCACTGGAATTTTTTACAGTAAGGGAAGCCTGCCCGCCAATGGCTGTATTGGAAAATCCCCCTGCGTACACCGTGGGAAGAAGTTCTTTTTCTGTACCGCCCAATCCTCCAAGTCCTTCCCCTCCTTTCAGATAGGTATTCACTTGATCCAAAATCAGACTGTGGCCTGCAAGAAAAATTTCCCGATGAGGAACACTCCCCAATGCGTTGCTGGACTCAAAAGTCAACTTAATATTTTGAAAACAAACACCATCCCCCTCCAGCTGTATGGGACCTCTGGAACATATGCCGCTCTCCGGAGTACTCCCCTGAATTACAGTGTTTTCCGGAAACATCACCGGACGCATTCTGCCATCATTTTCTTCCTCATCCCCAATACTAATAAGACCTGTAACAATGATAGGGCTTTGCCCCTTCTGAAGGGCATTCATAAACCCGTCCCTGTCAGAGACAGTAACTCCATTTTCCCCATACAGCTGACCAGCCCGGCTTTCCCCTGTCTGCTGTTCCTCCACCTGCGCCTGGACTGATACTGGTACCTGCAGCCCGCTCATAAATACCGTTACAGCCGCCAAAATACTCACGCATCTCCTGATTTTTCCTTTCATCTCCACTTTTCCTTCCTTAATTTCTCTTACTTGAAATGTTTCCCATTAGGAACTGTAGGAAAATAACTGACACATCCTGACTTGTCTATTTTGTCCCAACTCGTCACGTGTGAAAGCAGTTTCCCAATTATCTAAACTATTTTTGGTTTTCTGAAAAATCAAAAATAAGTCTGATTATAACAAATCTCATCCTATCTGTCTATAGAATTCAAACATTTTTACACGGCCAAATATATTCTCTAAGGGTTCTCAATTTCAGATAATTATGCTATCATAACCTCATCATAAAAGATATACTCAAGAGCATACGTATCTGCAAAAATATTCATTATATATAAACACTGATAATCACCAAGCAGAATACCGAAAGGAAAAAGACATGACAAAAAATCAGACAATCGACACCATTATTTTTGACGTAGGCAACGTACTCATGGATTACCACTGGAAAACTTACCTGGACAGCTTCAATTTTTCCCCTGATGTCCGGGATGCTTTGGCTTCTGCCATGTTCCTCAGCCCACAGTGGAATGAAATGGACCGCAGTCTGCTGCCAGACCAGGAATATTTAAACCTGTTTATTCAGAATGCCCCAAAATACCAGCGGGAAATTCGGCAGGTTTTTGAAAATTGCGAAGACTGCATCCATACTTATGATTACGCCGATTCCTTTGTCCTAAAATGCAGGGAGCAAAACTGCCGCACCTATATACTCTCCAACTACTCCCGGTATCTATTTTATAAAACCGAACATATGATGCATTTCCGCAATTATATGGATGGGGAGCTTTTCTCTTTCCAGGCAGGACAAATCAAGCCGGAACCGAAAATCTACCTTACCCTCCTGGAGAAATACTCCATCGACCCCCGGCGTGCCCTGTTCCTGGACGACCGCCAGGAAAACCTGGATGCGGCGGCCCGGCTTCACATTCATACTCTGCTGTTTACCACTTATCCGGAGACATTGGAAAAACTGTTACGGTTTACTTCGCCCTGACGCTAATTTCCAGAGCCAAGGAGGTATCCCCCATGGCCTTATCAGACAGCCCCAAAACAGAAAAAATCAATGGAGCCATTTACAGTATGTCTCCAAAAAGGCGTTGACGAATACTGGATTATTGACCCCTTTTCCTGCTCCATTGAAGTATATCACCTGAATAACCAGAACTATATACTCCAATACACGGCAATACTGGATGATGACCCGGGCAGTGAATCCTATAACGCCAAGCAGGAAATTACCCTGTACGCTTTTCCCAATATCAGCATACGTCTTGAAGAAATCTTCGAGGACACCGTTTTGGATGTGTAGGGAATTGCCAGTAAACGTACAGTCCGCTGTTACTGTTCCACGGGTAATATTCTACGGGCAGGCATCAGCAGATGGATGAATACTGCTTGATTTTCCCGTTTTCTTCCATTATAATAATCCTATGATTAACCCTCGAAAGTCCTGCAGGCAGATAAGTAACTGCAGGCTTTTGACGATTTCATCATGTTTGGAGAACATAAAAACACTCAGAAAATACAGGAGTCCAGAAATGACCATCAAAAACCAAATAAAAAAATGGTGGAAAAAAGGCACTGCCTTATTTCTCACCGCAGGGCTGTTATTCTCAGCCGCTGTACCCGCATCTGCCCTGAGCACCGGCCAGGATGAAGAACATTGGCCAGGCGCACAGCTTACAGCGCCCAAAGCCCAGACTTTCACCCCCTCCTATTCCAAAAAAGGACTGCAGTTTGGCGAAAGTATTGATGATGCCCTCAGCCTGGGGATTAATTACTGTCTGTTTAACATTAATATTACAGAATTTATGACACCCTCCAATAACCTGCTGGAATATATTTACAACGGCAATACCTACACATTTAATATGAATGCATTCAGCCACTGGGGCAGCCTGTTTTCCCAGCTGCAGGATGCAGACGTGAATCTGTCTGTGGAATTTCTGCTTCCCTGGGTGGACGGTCTCACGGATCTGATTCATCCCGCGGCCCGGACCCAGGGAGCACATAATTATTACGCCTGGAATATCAGCACCCCGGAGGCCCGTGAACTGTACGCTGCTCTGTTCACCTGTATTGCAGAACATTTCGACGGCAGACACGACATGGGTTATATCAGCAATTATCTGGTGGGAAATGAAGTGAATGCCTACGACGAGTGGTTCTATACCGGCTCCGCTTCTCTGGAGGAAAACGCGAATCTTTATGCGGATACGTTCCAGATTGTCCACTCTGCTGTCAGAGAAGCCTCCCCGGACGCGAGAATCAGCATCTGTCTGGAACACAGCTGGAATACCAGCATTCCCGGCAGGGTCCACGGCGGAAAGTCTTTCCTGGACACCTTCGCCCAGAGGCTGAAGAAATACGACAGCCCGGATTTTACCATCGGCTACCACGCATATTCCGAGCCTCTCACCGATGCCGCTTTCTGGAATAATTCAGAGCACCGGGTAAAGGACAGCATTGATTCCCCGTGTATTACCATGAAAAATATTGAACAGCTGACAAAATATGTGAAATCCACCTATGGTTC
>CANSYV010000216.1 GCA_947651335.1 uncultured Lachnospiraceae bacterium | reverse complement strand
GGATTATTTATCAAGTAGGAAGAATAAGTTGACATGGTAAGGAAAAGTTGACCAAAAGGAGGAATGGATGCAGAGTGGCAGGAATAAGCCCATATGGGGGAAGAGCCGGGGCAGGCGGCGAAGATGTTCGTCTTTGGCAGATTAAGATTTGGACAGCTGCAAAAACATATTGACGGGATTTCCAAAACTATGCTGTCTTCCACGCTGAAAACGCTGGAAGAACGAGGGCTGGTCACCCGTGAACAGTTCAATGAGATTCCGCCCCATGTGGAATATTCTCTGACAGAGGGCGGGAAAGCCATGAAATCAGTCTTCGTAGAAATTGCCCGCTGGAGCAGTAAATATTTGATGTAAATGGGGGTGTCTGCGTAAGCGGAAATGCCAGTTTAGGAGGAAAAACGAATGAACGAATTGACAAAGCAGATTGCGGAAAGTTTTCAGTGTAAGTATACCATATTTGAACAGAGGACAGCTCCGGAAGCAGTAGAGCAGGCGTACAGGGAAGCCCTGGAGGCGGGAAAGAAGGCGGGATTTTATCCGGCGGTTCTGCTGCTGGACGAATACGCTGTGGAGTGGCTGCAGGAAGTGATGCCGAAGGATTATGACAGAGATGCCATAATTGCCGGGTGCCAGGATAATGGAAAGAGTATTCTGGATGAGCGTTATGAAGAATATATGGAGGACTTTGGCATAGAAGAAAGGGATGATTTTATTGGGAATGAGACAGAAGGAGAGGAATTGAACCAGTTTATCGGCTATATTTCATTTGGCGACGGACTGCTGGAGGCGGATGCCCTGCTTCTGGAGATTCCCGTGGAAAATCCCTGGGAAATCATCGGATACCTTCCCATGGGCGGCTGGAATGAATGCCCTGCGCCGGAGGAGATGATTTCCATCTGCAAGTACTGGTATGAGAAGTATCAGGCAGTTCCCGCTGTGTTTACCCATGACGTGATGGAGTTTTACGCACCCTGCAGGTTAAATAACGTGGACAGTGTGGAAGCGGCAAAAGAACATTACGCATTCTGTCCGGACAGGGTTGACCAGGGAACCCGCACTTATAAATTATCAGAACTGGCCGCCGGGCTTGAGGGGTCTGAAGTGTGGTATTTCTGGTGGGATTAGAGGTGTGGGAGCATGATATTTGAGACAAAACAGACAGAAAAAGCGGCGCCGCTCTTTGACGGGTGGCAGGAAACTTTGATCTGGTCATGTCTGCAGAATGTGATGGGGACTCTTTATGTGGATTCCCTGGACGCTCCTGCCTCTGCCATGATTTTACTGGGGGATTTCTGCTTCCTGGCCGGGCGGCCCAATGGGGAGCTTGCAGGGTATCAGCCGTGGAAGGACAGGGAATCTCCCAACAGAAGCCAGATTATTCTGGTTCCCCAGAATGAGAAATGGGGAGCCGTGATAGAGGATTATTACAAAGAGCAGGCGGAAAAGGTGACCCGCTATGCCATCAAAAAAGAACCCGGTATTTTCGACAGCAGGCATCTGCAGGCGGCAGTGGAGACGCTGCCAAAAGGCTATACACTGAAAATGATGGACCAGGAGTTGTTCTGGCGGTGCAGGAAGCTGCAGTGGTGCAGAGACTGGGTATGGCAGTATCCGGATTATGCTCTGTATGAAAAGCATGGCCTGGGTGCCATTGTGATGAAAGAGGGAGAACCGGTGTCCGGGGCTTCCTCGTACTCGGGATATCACGGGGGAATCGAGGTGGAGATTGTGACCAGGGAGGATCACAGAAGGAAAGGGCTGGCCTATGTGTGCGGGGCAAAATTGATCCTGGAATGCATGAAGAGGGGCTGGTATCCCAGCTGGGATGCCCAGAATAAATGGTCAGCCGCCCTGGCTGAGAAGCTGGGATACCATTTTGACCATGAGTATACGGCGTATGTGGTTGGGCGGGAAGGCTGGACTCCCACAAACTGTGGCCCACGGCTGACATAAACCATTTTCTACAGTTCATTATACGAGATCCGAAATCTGTATGGCCAGACCGTCAAATATATGGACGGGGATTTCCTCATCAAAAGAGAATAGATTCGAGTCCTCTTCACCATCAAAAACATAAGTCTGAACAGCTTTTTTCATTGGGTTGACAATCCAGTATTCCCGAACACCAGCGGTGCGGTATTTGAATAGTTTCACGAAATAATCCATTCGGGTGCTGCTGGGGGAAACGATCTCGATAATCCAGTCAGGGGCACCCTTGCATCCTTGGCTGTCAATCCTGCTTGTATCGCAAATGATGGAAATATCCGGTTCTACCCAGATCTTATCATCCGCATTCAAATTAACCGCGAACGGCGAAGGGTAAACTTTACAATTACCAGCTTTTGACTTAATATGGCTGTGGATGACAGCGGAAATCTCCATAACTAATTCCTGATGGAAGGGACTGGGCGGCGCCATGGCGTACAGCTTTCCATCGATCAACTCTGCGCGCTGATCTTCTGGAAGGTTCCAGTAATCTTCCGATGTATAAAATTGTTTTTGCGGCAATGCTATAGAATCACTTCTTATCTGTCAAAGAATGGTGATTTGCCAGAGGCGCTCAAAGGTATGCCCACAGCCTGACAGACATCCTCCCCCAATAGTTTCAGGTTCATTGCCGCCCGCCCGGCGGAAAACAGAACCCGGTTATCTGCCCGGCGGTCGGCGGCGGTGCTTACCGCAGAACCAATGGCAATTCCCAGGTCCATGGCAGTGTAGGCGCACCGCCCTCCCTGTGCGGTACATGTGCCGCAGTCCTGGAAACCGCAGAACTGGCAGGTTTCATTTAACCCCCGCACTTTATTCACACTTCCAATCAGTACAATGGCACTGGCTGTCCGGACGTTTTGGGCGTCACGGTGGAAGAAGGCCATGTTTTGTTCCTGGGCAATGCGGTCCATTTCTTTTGCCAGGTCCTCTTTTTCTTCGCCGGTTAAAACGGCAGTGCAGATACAATCCATACCCTTTGCTTTAGGCGCGGTTCTTGCTGCCAGACACATGGCCTGGGCCGCAGCCAGAATAGAAGTGTCCTCTGCCTGATTTGAATGAATCATCATTTGCAATCACTCCTTTATTAAAAAATAAAATATTTGGAAAGCTCTCATTTTATTGTAAAGCAGGCGGTGCTTTTTTTCAAGTGTTTTGGGAACGGGACGGTATTGTGTTTTTATGTAATAGCATACAAACCCTGAGTTTTTCCCATTTTTTAAAATGCAAACATATTGATAATCAAATGACCGATGTGTTACAATATAATCATACACTAAATAAACGAGTGCATATAAAAACTAAAATTACAAGGAGTGCATATACTATGACAAAACTAACACCAGAGCAAACATATAAAGTAAATCAAGTGATTGCAAATCTGCAGATAGAGGATATGAACATAACAGAACAAGCACACAAAAATCTAGTAGAACTGGCATCTGGAAAAAAAACCACAAAACAAATCATACAAGAAATCCAAAGGAGATATACACATGCCTGATGAAAAATACTGTTACCCAAATTCAAACATACTAAAAAATAAACTACAAATTAAAAAAAAGAAGAATTATTAAATGCAGAAATTGAAATAACCACAACCAGATTATTTGAATTACAAAACAACCCTGTCAAAGGCAGATTCGATTTTCAACACCTGTGTAACTGTGTAAAATACACAAACATATTTTTCAGGACCTTTTCAGTTGGGCAGGAGAACCAAGAACTGTCAATATAGGAAAAGGTAATTTATTTTGTCTTGTCCAACACATCCCCAATTATGCGGCATCTATATTTGACAACTGCTATAAAGACTGTATGAACGCAAAAAATAATAAAAAACAATTTGTCCATATATTAACGAAACATTATGCTGATCTCAATGCTTTACATCCATTTCGTGAAGGCAATGGCAGAAGTCAACGTGAATTTGCAAGAGAATTATGTTTAGAATGTGGATATATATTTGATTTAAGCAAAACAAATCATCAGGAAATGCTGAATGCCAGCACGGAATCATTCAACACTGGAAATAACCAAAAACTAGAAGATATTTTTCAAAAATCCATT
>CANSYV010000215.1 GCA_947651335.1 uncultured Lachnospiraceae bacterium | reverse complement strand
AATTTTTATTAAAATTTTATATTTAAAGTTTTCCGATGAACAGACACGGGCATCCACCGGAACATGCGGTATCATTATAGTATATAGAAGACTTTTTTGTCAATAAGAAATTAAAATTTATTGCGAAAGAATGGGCGGACCGGCATGGGGGCCGGGAATAGCCGGAATCCTCAGAATACGAACTTGCAAATTCTTCTTGTATCTGTTAGAATGAAAAACGGTTGTATAATGTGAAGGGAGAAATTACCATGATTAGTCTCATTATACCCTGTTATAACGAGGAACAGACACTGCCCGCCTTTTATGCGGCTCTGAATCGGGTGATTGAGGAGATTGCGGAAACCGCGGAGCATGAATTTGAGATTTTGTTTGTTGACGATGGTTCCCGGGACGGCACACTGGACCTGCTGAAATCTTTTGCGGCGCAGGATGAGCGGGTGTGTTATCTTTCCTTTTCCAGAAACTTTGGAAAAGAGGCGGCCATGTACGCGGGTTTCTGCAATGTGCGCGGAGACTATGCGGCTGTGATGGATGCAGATATGCAGGACCCCCCGGAACTGTTAAAGGACATGCTGGTTCAAATGGAAACCGGTGAATATGACTGTGTGGCAGCGCGGCGGATATCCAGAAAGGGCGAGCCGCCCATCCGGTCGGTGTTTGCCAGGATGTTTTATAAAGTGATTAACCGCATATCCAATATAGATGTGGTGGACGGAGCCAGAGATTTCCGGCTGATGAAGCGGGAAATCGTGGATGCCATGACAGCCATGGGTGAGTATAACCGTTTTTCCAAAGGGATTTTTGGATGGGTTGGATACCGCACATGCTGGCTGTCTTATGAGAATGTGGAGCGTTCAGCCGGTGAGACCAAGTGGAGCTTCTGGAAACTATTCCGGTATTCTCTGGACGGAATCATCAGTTTTTCCCAGGCACCGCTGTCCCTTGCCTCTTATTGTGGCTTTGTGTTTACATTTCTGTCATTTCTTGCCATCTGTTTTATCATGGTCCGTAAATGGATTTATGATGATCCTGTACCCGGCTGGCCTTCTTTGGCCTGCATTGTTACTTTTATCGGGGGTGTGCAGCTTTTTTGTATGGGGATTATGGGGCAGTATCTGGCCAAGACGTATATGGAAGTTAAGAATCGTCCCCATTATATTATCAGTGAGAGCAATAGAAAGGATGTCCGCAAAATTCGATGAACGAGATTTTGATAAAAATAAAATGCGCGGCCAAAGAGTGCAAAGGAGATCTGTGTACAGACAAGGGGATGGCTTTGTCACTGCTGTATGTGATTCTGCCTGTTTTCCTGTTTTTTGCCGGATGGCTGAAACTTCCCGCGGCAATTTTGCTGTGTGCGGTGCTGCTGTGTTTCTTGAGGCCTCTGAGCAGGAGTCTGTGTGTCCGGCATCCAGGGGTGGGATTTTCTGCCAATCCGGAGTACTGGCTGACGCTGGCAGTGGTGGTGTTTATCTGGGTTTTGTTCAGCGGCATCGGGGGCTTTTCCTTTCAGAACACAGATTATTATGTGCGCAATCCCGTGTACCGGGACCTGGTGAATCAGCACTGGCCAGTGTGTTTTGACCTGTCTGTCCAGAGGGAGGCAGTACAGGAGATTGTGGGCAGTGATACGGTGGCGTTTACTTACTATTTTTGTTTCTGGCTTGTGCCGGCTTTTTTATCCAAGCTGCTGCCAGGCGGAGAGATAGTCTCTAATCTGCTGCTTCTTCTCTGGGCCTATCTGGGCGTGATGCTGGCTTTGTACCAGATACACAGATATCTGAAGCGTACTTCATGGGCAATACCCGGGATATTTATTTTCTTCGGAGGCCTGGATATTGTGGGGTACCGGCTGCTCATGGGGGAGGTCCCCCTTGGGGAACATCTGGAGTGGTGGTGTACGTACTTTCAGTATTCTTCTCACACCACGGTTTTGTACTGGGTTTTCAATCAGGCCATACCAGTCTGGCTTTTAACTGCGCTGTTCCTCAATATGAGGGAAAACCGCTCCACTGCGGGACTGGGAGCACTGATGTTTGCCTATTCCCCTTTTGCCACTTTAGGGATGGTGCCGCTGGCCGTTTATTCCGTTTTCAGGAAAAGAGAAAAGTGGAAAATGGCAGTCACCTGGGAAAATATTCTGATACCGCTGATTATGCTGCTGGTCTTTGGAAGTTTTTACTTGTCTAATCCGGACAATCTGTCTGTGAAAGGGTGGATTTTCGAATTCTATCCGTCCGGGAGTCTGGCCGGCCGTTATCTCTTGTTTTTGTTCCTGGAGGCAGGGATTTATGCCCTGATATTGAGAAAATGTATTTTTAAATATGATTACTTATGGCTGGTACTGGCAGAACTGGCCCTGATACCACTGTACCGGATGACAAGGGCAAATGATTTTGCCATGCGGTCATCCATGCCCGGATTGTTCATTTTATCGGTCTGCCTGATTGGCTATGTGTTGAACAGTACGGTGAAATGGGAAAAGTGGGCAATCGTACTTATATTGGCTGTAGCGGCGTTCACGCCGTTATCTGAGATATACCGCAGCGCTTCGGCTACAGTGCTGGGAGAAGCGCAGCCCAATGAGCTGGTGTACAGCTTTCAGGATTTTGCCACAGATGATGCCGGGGTGATTGAAATCTGCAGGCAGCAGTTTTTCACTTATCACCCGGAGGAAACGTTCTTTTTCCGGTATCTGGGGCGGTTGGAATAACGAAAATTTGAAAAATTAAGACAGGAAAGAGTGAATTCATGAAAGAAAAATATGAATCCTTATCAGTAACTGTATTGAAGGATCTGGCGAAAAAAAGAGGAATGAGAGGCATCTCCGCGCTGAAGAAAGACCAGCTGGTGGAGGCCATGCTTGCAGAAGATGAAAAAGAGAGGATAGAAAAAGAGAAAGAAACAGCAGAGGCTGCCCACAGTGAGGAAAAGGCGGAGCCTGCCGAGAAAACAGACCGGTCTGAGAGGACAGACCGGCAGGAGGGTACAGACAGGATTCCGGTGGATACAGCGCAGCTGGACAGCGGACAAAAAGCAGACGGCATTCTGGAAGTGATGCCTGACGGATATGGATTTATCCGCTGTGCCAATTACCTGCCAGGGGAAAATGATGTATATGTGTCCCCATCCCAGATACGCAGGTTTGGGCTGAAGACCGGGGATATCCTCCAGGGAAATATCCGCATTAAGACCCAGTCGGAAAAGTTCAGCGCCCTTTTGTATGTAACCTCCATTAACGGGATTTCCCCCAATATGATGAAGAGGTTTAACTTTGAGGATATGACCCCCATTTTTCCCAATGAGCGGCTGGTGCTGGAGCGGCCCGGGGGGAGTATGGCCATGCGGATTGTGGACCTGGTCAGCCCTATCGGAAAAGGCCAGAGGGGCATGATTGTATCCCCGCCGAAAGCGGGAAAGACCACGCTTTTAAAAGATGTGGCCCAGTCCCTGCTGAAGAATAATCCGGAGATGCACCTGATTATTCTGCTGATTGATGAGCGCCCGGAGGAGGTGACGGACATCCGGGAGGCCATTGTGGGAAAGAATGTGGAAGTGATCTATTCCACCTTTGACGAGCTGCCGGAGCATCACAAACGGGTTTCTGAGATGGTGATGGAGCGGGCCAAGCGTCTGGTGGAGCATAAGAAAGATGTGACCATACTTCTGGACAGCATCACACGTCTGGCAAGAGCGTATAACCTTACGGTTCCCCCCAGCGGCAGAACTCTGTCCGGCGGTCTGGACCCGGCTGCGCTGCATATGCCCAAGCGTTTCTTCGGGGCGGCCAGAAATATGCGGGAGGGAGGCAGTCTGACCATCCTTGCCACAGCTTTAGTGGATACAGGCAGCAAGATGGACGACGTGGTCTATGAAGAATTTAAGGGAACTGGAAATATGGAGCTGGTGCTGGACAGAAAACTCCAGGAGAAACGGGTGTTCCCGGCCATTGACATTGTAAAATCCGGGACCCGCAGGGAAGACCTGCTCCTTGGCCGTGAGGAACAGGAAGCTGTCTATAATATGCGCAAAGCCCTGAATGGACTGAAGACAGATGAGGCG
>CANSYV010000214.1 GCA_947651335.1 uncultured Lachnospiraceae bacterium | reverse complement strand
ATCAGCACATCATCAAAATAGATTTCGCCGCCGCCGTATTCCGGCCTCTGAATCCATACCAGATCCCAGTGGATCGCCGACTGGTTTCCATTATAAGCGTCTTTATAACAGCTGCCTGGCGTAAAGTGCACAGACCCCTGAATTTTCTCATCGAAAAGAATATCTTTCATAGGTTCCAGAATATACGGATTCACGCCGATGGCAAACTCCCCGATATACCTGGCTCCCTCATCGGTATCCAGCACCTGATTGATGCGCTGGGTATTATTAGCCACAGCCTCTATAATTTTTCCATCTTTGAAAGTAAAGGACACATTCTCAAAGGTAAATCCCTGATACACGGAAGGTGTATTGTACGTAATGGTCCCGTTGACAGAATCTTTCACCGGAGCCGAATATACCTCCCCGTCAGGAATATTGCGCAGTCCGGAACAGGGAACTGCCCCGATGCCTTTAATGGAAAATGTAATATCTGTTCCAGGCCCTGTCATGCGCACCCGGTCGGTTCTGCTCATATAATCTACCAGCGGCTGCATGGCCCGGTCCATTTTGGCATAGTCCAGTGTGCACACATCAAAATAGAAATTTTCAAAAGCCTCCGTGCTGGTATTGGACAACTGGGCCATTGCCCCATTGGGATAGCGCAGAACCACCCACTTGGTCTTGGGCACCCTGATATTGTGGTGCACAGGGGTGGAGTAATACGTGTCGTACAGCTTCATTTTATCCGAGGGAACATCGGCAAGCTCCGATACATTGTCACTGCCCCGCACAGCAATATAGGCATCCATCATAGACATTTCTTTGGCATCTACTTCTGCCATGGCCTCCATCTGCTCTTTTGTGCAGGACAGCAGAACTTCCCTCTGCAGCTGGGGTTCTGTATAATGTACAAAAGGAACGCCTCCTGCCGCGTATACTTCCTTCACCAGCTGGCGGGCCAGATCTTTCGTCTCCCTGCCGATGTAATGAATATACACTTTTTCTCCCGGCTGTATACTGCAGGAATAATTCACCAATAGCTTTGCCAGTTTCACAATTCTGCTGTCCATACTTCATTTACTCCTTTCGTCTTCCCATCACTATTGTGCATCCAATAATTCCATATAACTGTAAAAAATATTCCCGGCACTCTGGAACAGCGCAGTGCTGTCATCCATAGCCATGTACTTCGTCTCCTGGCTGTCAGGGTTGTACACAATGGTATTATACTGGTCATATCCCACGATCACATAGCTGCCCCCATCGCCTCTTGCCGCAAT
Source organism: uncultured Lachnospiraceae bacterium (assembly GCA_947651335.1). Lineage (GTDB taxonomy): Bacteria > Bacillota > Clostridia > Lachnospirales > Lachnospiraceae > MGBC164599. The sequence goes on along the minus strand of CANSYV010000214.1, from coordinate 2,803 downwards.
CACCGGGCGCTGGGAACTCACATAATACAGCACCTGGTCCAGGGTGCATCCAGACAGATTCATAGCCTGTCCCGCTGATTTTAATTTCTTCGAAAATTTCCCAAAATCCAAGGTTCCTTTTAACACTGCCTCCGGGATATCGCCGGGATTCAGCTGAATCTTTGTCTTTTTATTGCCCCGCTCCCATACATACTGCTGGGCACGGTTTAAGACCACTCCCACTTTGGCATCTGCCTGGGCAACCGCCTGGGCAGGGTCTGTATACGTACTGTCCAGCTTTCCCCCTGCATAGACATAATAAATCTCCTCCACAGGTACGCTGGTATCCACTTTCAGGGATGTCTTTCCGTGGCTGACCTGATGCTTGGAGTACACCACCATAGGCGTACTGCCTTTAAATGTCTGTTCAATATCCAGATGAATGATAAACCCTCTGCGCTGGGTGTACGCCGTACTGACTGTGACCTGCTGTTCCTCCGCTTTCCGGTTATTCATAATATTATCCAGGCTGGCGGGCCCAAACCCATTTTCTTTTTTCTGTGCCAGCTGAATTTCCATGAGAGAATCATTCATCTTTACGTCAATAATATACTGTCCCGGCTGGGCGTATTCTTTCACCAGATTCCCGTCGAAATCCTCAATCCTCAGCGATTCCATGGCAAACACCATTTTACCCGTGGTATCTGTCATTATATTTTCCGATTTTGCAATTCCATATACCAGGTCTTCATTTAAAAATCCCAGGGCTTTGATGCAGACGCCCTCACCGGAACTGATTTTTCTGGTCTTTCCTGTCTCGAAGTCAATGACCCATACAGCCGTACAGTGGTGGGCATCAGAGCCTTCCATCCATGCACCGCTGGCATTAGATGCCGATGAGACAAAATGCCCTGCTTTGATTCCATCCTGAATCACCTGATAACTGCGCCCGTCAATGTCCACCTGGAACAAATTTCCACCCATAAACAAAAACAGCTGATTCTGCTTATTTACATAAGACAGGTCATCCAAATCCATTTTCAAAAATTCATAGGATTTGGTGCTGGGGATAAATACCTGCTCCTGAACCAGATTCTGGTCATTGCTGTATCGGTAGACACCCACTCCCACTCTGCCCTCATGCTCTCCCCTGTTAAAATATCCATACACCACAAAATCCATATCTCCGGATTCATCCATACGGACAATTTTCATATCATGGGAGCTGTTGCTGTCCCGCTCGTCCCCATTTTCCTGCTGGCGGAAACTGAATATCCTGGTGAATTTATTGGCGCTGCGGCTGTACATCCACAGGTCCCCCTGCTGCACAAAAGCCACGATTTCTCCGTTTGCATTGCTCATGTACTGCACGTCTTTTGACCCCACACCGATGGAAATCCCCGTATTATCCACAGACGGCAAGTCGCCGTCAAAAATCTGCTGGGCATTCCTATGGAAATCCAACAGCCAGACGCCGTTTTCTGTATAACGCATCCGGTAAAACTCTGTCACATTGTAGAATTCCGCCTGGTTATCCTCATTATACGCCGTAATCTCGTAGTCCATGGAAATACTCCCGGTAGTCTCATTGATATCCTCAATGACCGGGACGGCCTTACGGGAAATGGCAGGAGACAAATCTCCCCAGGTGACCATATCCAGAGAAGAATGGATATTCACAGAAGTAAAACTGTTATCCGCTACAGACTCATCCGATTCCACATAGGCAGACAGCTCCTGCGTGGCTTCTTTATTCATACACTTCTCATAGAAATTCTGGACAAATCTCACATACTGCTCTGTGTTCAGCCTGGACCGCTGTATAATCCTGGTGTAGTAATAGATCTCTCCTGCTGAAGTGTCCAGTGTAATCTGAAGGGAATACTCCTGATTCATCCGCATCTCATCTGCCTTCAAATCCAATGTGGCTTTGAAATAAGAATCCTGGCTGGTCAGTCTGCGGGTGGAACTGTTCTCTATCACCTTACTCCCGTCAGAGGTTCGTATCTCATAAGATAAATTGTACAAATCACAGGAAAACGGGTTAATCACCAGGGTAATCTCTTTTGATGTATCCATGGGAGTCAGACTGTCCCTGGTGAAATCCACCTGCATTTTTTCCGCATAGCCAAACATACGATTGACATAAATTCCCCCGATTTCCACCATTACCTGGGGAAACGAAGCATTTTCCATCTCTGCCGTATCACTGGTCATCTCTCCGTTCATCAAAAGAGAGGTGCCTGCCACACCAACAATAAAAACAAATAGCAGGACTACTATTTTAATCACAATTTTTCTCATGTACTATAATCACTCCTGTACAGCTTTAAGGCGTGTCTGATAAACACTCTGCTCCTATTGTAAATGTTTTACTGTAAAATCACAAGCCCTTTTCAGAAATACCTGTGCTGGCATCTTCTGCACCGCCGCCTGTATATCTCATGAAACAGCAGCACCTGGGCCAGCTCATTTAAGGATGCCGCCGAAACTTCCGCATCTTCCACTTTGTCTGAAATCCGTCTGCCAATCCGGTTCAGGGTCAGACGGTCCGGATATTCATCATAAATGGGACTTCCCGGGTAATCAAGACGGTCACATTCCTCCTCAATCCTTTCCTGGAGACTGCGCACTGTCTCCGGATAATAAGATTTCATCAGCTGAAACTCTTTTTCCTGCTGAGCCTCCCCCTGGTACAGCAATGGCGTGGAATAGGCCATGTAAAAAGGAAAGTATCTATCATAATACATATTGTTATCCCCTTCCGACACAAGATTCATTATGCACATTATTACTATATGCACTTTCTGCCGTTACGTCCCCG
>CANSYV010000213.1 GCA_947651335.1 uncultured Lachnospiraceae bacterium | reverse complement strand
ACGCAGGACATTAAGAATTAAAGAAGGTACACCTCTGGAAATTTTCACAGACCGGGAGGGAGAGATTATACTGAAAAAATATTCTCCGATTGGAGAGTTGAGTATTTTTGCGAAGGAATATGCAGAGGCGCTGAGCCAGACAACAGGATGTCTGGCATGCATCACAGATCATGACCAGGTGGTTTCGGCGGCAGGCCCTTCCCACAAAGATTATGCAGGGCGGGCCATCAGCCGGGATCTGGAGGAATTGATCACCAACCGGGGAATTCATAAAGGCAGTGATGGAAAAGAAAAATCCATTCCGCTCACAGAAGGCCAGAGGGATTTTCCCAGCCTGCAGGTAATCTGGCCCATTATCAGCGCTGGCGATACCATCGGCTCTGTGATTCTCGTAGGGGAAGCCGGACAGGCTATGGGAGAGGCAGAGCAGAAATTGGTTCAGACAGCGGCAGGCTTTCTGGGACGTCAGATGGAACAGTGATGAAACAGTCAGAGCTGATGATATTCTTCTAATGTGATATTTGAGAAAGATAAATAGAGTGCAGGTATTTTTGTCACAAACCGGATATGCCAGGGTTCCCAGGCGTATCCGGTTATTTTTTCTTTTCCTCTGGGGTATCGGAGGATAAACCCATACATAGGGCAGTAGTTCTCCAGAAATTCGTATTCCCGGGTATTGGCAAAGGCTTCGGTCAGGTCAAATTCCGCGGCAGGGCAGGAGACATCCAGAGCCAGGCCTGTCTGGTGTTCGCTGCATCCAGGGGGCGCCACATAGGAGCTGCGGCTGTTCTGGTAAATGTTTCTTTGCCGGGCATAGGAGCGGTAACCGGAGATTCCCCACAGGGAAAGGCCCTGCTGGCGCGCTTTTTCAAATAATTCTTCTGCGGCCTGGGCGGCCTGGGCGCGCAGAAGCCTTTTGGGGCATCCAGGGGGCGCCTGAAAGGGGATTCGCGGCTCTTCAAGGTCCTGGGGTATATAGTCTGGGGTCAGCGGATGGGTCCGGTTTACCAGCAGGAGATAAGGGGTCATGAAAAACCTCCTGGTTTAGAGATTTATTATCTTATGCTCTGCCAGGAGGTTTTATGCATTATTTTTTCTTGAGGGTTTCTGTGCCCATTTCGTCCAGCAGATGCTTTTTCAGAGTATACAGCTTCTCAGAGAGATCCACGTAGACCTCCTGAGGATTCACCAGCCGTCTGGACTCGTCCCATAAAGTGTCCAGTTCCCTCTGGCAGATTTCCCGCAGCTCCATTACGCTGGGGGAGGAGTACACCCGTCTGCCCTTCTGGAAAATAGGGACAAGGAGTTCCCGCAGAGTGTAGCTGCCCCCGGGGATTCTCGTTCTTTTCCAGGTGTCAATGGGGTCAAAGATGATCATGGTTTTGGAATCGTCGAAGGATTCATCTGCCAGGCATATTAAGTCTGCTTTGATTTTTCTGCTGTTTTTATTGTAAATCCGGTAAATGGTTTTATTACCGGGATTGGTAACCTTTTCAGTATTTTCGGATATTTTAATCTTAGGGATAAAAGGTTCCCCGCTTTTGTGCTGAATGGCGGCCAGCTTGTACACACCGCCGAAAGCGGGATTTCCCTTGGAGGTGATCAGGTTCGTGCCCACACCCCAGGAATTTATCCGGGCTCCCTGGGTTTTCAGGCTGAATATCAGGTTCTCATCCAGGTCGCTGGAGGCGGAGATAACAGCGTCAGAAAAGCCCGCCTCGCAGAGCATCTGGTACGCCTGTTTAGACAGGTAAGCCAGGTCGCCGCTGTCTAAACGGATGCCGTATTTCCTGGGCTTGATTCCCTTTTCGCGCATTTCCTGGAAAATACGTATGGCGTTGGGAACACCGGAATTTAAGGTATCATAAGTATCAGCCAGCAGAATACACGCGTCCGGATATAGTTCGGAATATGTCTTGAAGGCGGTATATTCATCGGGAAAGCTCATGATCCAGCTGTGGGCATGGGTTCCCAGCACGGGAATGTCAAACATCTGGCCGGCCAGCACATTGGAGGTTCCGATACAGCCTCCGATTACAGCCGCTCTGGCGCCGTAAATCCCCGCATCCGGGCCCTGGGCCCTGCGCAGTCCGAATTCCATCACGCCGTCTCCTTTGGCGGCATATGCCACGCGGGAGGCTTTGGTGGCGATAAGGCTCTGGTGGTTGATGATATTTAAGATGGCAGTCTCAATCAGCTGTGCCTCCATTACCGGGGCGATCACCTTCACCATAGGCTCCCTGGGGAAAATAACGGTGCCCTCCGGTATGGCATAAATATCTCCGCTGAAGTGGAAATTGCTCAGATATTCCAGAAAATCTTCTTCAAACAGGTGAAGGGAGCGCAGATACTGGATGTCTTCAGGGGAAAAAGAAAGATTGTCAATGTATTGGATCATCTGCTCCAGCCCGGCCATGATGGCATAGCTGCCGTGGAAAGGGTTGTCACGGTAAAAAACATCGAAAATGACCGTCTGACTGCTGGGATTTTTAAAATATCCCTGCATCATGGTTAATTCGTATAAATCTGTCAAGAGTGTCAGATTTCTGGGTTCCATAGTGTTCTCCTTTTTTACGCTGGGTGTCTTCATCAGCGGACGTTTATTTTAACTATAACATTCTGCTTTTTTTTCTTCAATAGATTCTATGGAGTTTATATAAAATTTACTTGTGTTTTGGGAAAAATCGGGGTACAATTTTAGAACTGTATGTTCAGGAGGTGGATTGGTTGACGGATTTTTTGGTGCGCAGATTTGTGAAAAATTATGAGCATGTACAGTGGACAGAAGTGAGAACCAGCTATGGCATGTTGTCCAGCAGTGTGGGGATTTTCTGTAATATTCTGCTGTTTTTGGTGAAGCTGCTGGTGGGAATTTTGATGCACAGTATTGCGGTGACGGCCGACGCGTTTAACAATTTGTCAGACGCGGCTTCTTCTGTGATCAGTTTTGTGGGGGTAAGGATGGCGGGGAAGCCTGCGGATAAGGAACATCCTTTTGGACACGGCCGTGTGGAATATATTGCGGCTTTTATTGTGTCTTTTTTTGTCATCCAGGTGGGATTTACGTTTTTTAAATCCAGTGTGGGGAAAATCCTTGAGCCGGAAGAGATTTCTTTTGAGCTGGTGCCTTTTTTGATTCTGGCATTGTCTGTACTGGTTAAAGTGTGGATGGGGGCTTTTAACCGGAAGCTGGGAAAGCGGATTGATTCCAAAGTCATGCTGGCTGTGGCTGCGGACTCCATGGGGGATGTGGCCACCACATCGGTGACCATAGCGTCTATTTTAGTATACCGGATTCTGGGATGGAATATTGATGCCTATGCGGGGATTATTGTGTCCCTTCTGGTGGTCTGGGCGGGAATCGGAATAGCCCGGGAAACATTGAAACCGCTGATCGGGGAACCCATTGACCCCCAATTGTATCAGGACATCACTGAAATGGTGGAGAGCTTTGAGGGGATTGTGGGAACTCATGACCTGATTGTACACAATTACGGGCCCAATTTGAGCATGGCGTCTATCCATGCGGAAGTTCCCAGAGAGGCGGATATTGAGAAATCCCACGAAGTCATTGACCAGGCGGAGCGGAAAGTGCTGCGGAAACTGGGGGTCTATCTGGTGATACATACGGACCCCGTGGAAGTACAGGACCAGTGGGTTCTGGGAGTGAAGAAGCAGCTGCAATGCGTGATAGGAGAGATTGACGCGGAATTGGATTTTCATGATTTTCATCTGGTGCAGGAAGATGGGCAGGTGCATTTGGTCTTTGACCTGGTGACTCCATATGATTATGGAGAGCAGAGGCAGGACCAGCTGAGGCTGCAGGTGATGGAAGCCATGCAGAATAAAGACTCCAGGTATCAGTGTGTGATTACCATGGATAAGAGTTTTGTGGGGGAGAGTTCTTAACAGTTTCTTAGAATAATAGACGCTGGAAAAATTTTTTCAAAAAAATTAAAAAAGTACTTGCATTTCAAATCCAGTTAAGATATAATACGTTTTGTCAAGAAATTGGGCTATCGCCAAATGGTAAGGCAACGGACTCTGACTCCGTCATTTCAAGGTTC
>CANSYV010000212.1 GCA_947651335.1 uncultured Lachnospiraceae bacterium | reverse complement strand
AAGCAGAGGCTAATTTAGCTGACGTCAAAGAACAGCGCAGAAAGTATGATTATATGGGCCATGAGGCTTATGCAGGCAGCAGCCGCAGGAGCAGTTCCACAGATTATGAGACGGAAGACGGGCATTGTGGAGCTTGTGAACACGGCAGAAAGAAGAAAGAAGAGGATGAAGGACCGCCGCCTCAGAGTATCCGTATAGCTGTATATTTAACTCTGAAAGAAACTCTCAAAGAGGTGGTCAAACCGGTTAGTTTCAATATAAAAGAAGACTGTCCCCGCTGCCAGGGGGAAAATGCTGAAATTCCCTATACACAATGTCCGGTTTGCAATGGAACGGGAAGACGCATCCAATATATATCCAATTGGGGGCATAAGGTAGGCAGAGAAGTTTTCTGCAATACCTGCCGGGGTAAAGGAAAAATACCCAGAGAAATATGCCCGGACTGCCATGGTTTAGGTTATATAGAGAAGAAATGGGAATTTCAGGTGAAAATACCGCCGGGTTCGTATGAACGACAGTATTTCTTTTTGAGAGATATTGTCTGTGAGGATCAAGAAGAAGTGGACAAGGTACCCTGCGGCGGTAAAAATCTGATTGTGGTAGTTCTTGTGAATGATGATCCAATGTTTGAAAGAAAAGGATACCATCTGTACACTACCTGTGAGGTGGATTATACCACTTTAGTTTTAGGCGGCAAGATAAAGATTGCCACCATTGAGGGTGACATATGGCAGGAAATACCAGAGGGAATGCAGACCACCGGCAGGCTGCAGCTGTTAAACAGAGGACTTATCAGGCCGAAAAAGATTGGAGGACGGGGTGATCAGTATGTGAATTTGAGTGTCCGCATTCCCAGGGATTTAACACCCCGCCAAAAGCAGGCTTTGGAAGAATTTCGGAAAACTATGGTTGAAAATTGACAACGGTATTATAAATAATTATGCTATCGGCTTGTCTTTTTCTCTGACAGCGCCGCCCAAAATCAGCAGCATATCCCCCCTGTGCGCCTGATTGATTTTGGGCGGGATACTCTCAGAGAAAAATCCAGCCCACCTGTCACGGGTTAATTTCCTGTCTGGTTATGGAAATAATGACACCATTATAATACAAGATTCCCCATTCTTCAAAAAATAATTTGACATCCTGTCTGAAAAATTGTACAATAACCTAAATATTTCATTACAGGTTACGGACCTAAATCACTTTGGGATAACGACTGTATCATTTCGTTACTGTTTACAATCTTACCAGGTGAGGAGGTCTTTTTTTCGTGTATTATATGCTTGATAATTATGATTCTTTTGTCTATAATCTTTCCGCTTATCTAAGAGAAGCCGGCCAGGAAGTTCTGGTGCGGCGTGCAGATGAAGCCAGTCTGTCTGAAATTTATGATCTGAGGCCGGATGGAATTATTTTGTCCCCTGGTCCGAAACGGCCTGCCGACGCCGTAGAATCCCTGCTGGTTCTGAAAGAATTTCAAAATAAAATCCCCATACTGGGAGTGTGTCTGGGTCATCAGGTGATTGGACATGCTTTTGGGGCAGAGGTATGCAAAGGCCAGACCCCCATGCATGGAAAAATTACGGCACTGCGGCATGACAACAGCGGACTTTTCTGGGGGCTTCCGTCTTCTTTTGCTGTGACCAGGTATCATTCCCTGGTGGTATCCAGCCAGCAGCTGCCTGCATGCTTTCTGGTGAATGCGTGGAGTGAGGATGGCGTTATCATGGGAATGCAGCACCGGACCATGCCTATTTACAGTGTGCAGTTTCACCCAGAGGCAGTGCTGACTCAGTTCGGCCATGAACTGCTTCTGAATTTTCATAAAATATGCGAAAGGCGGAATCGATCACATGCGGCTTATGCGGGAGTTTAATCATTATCCATCTATTCATCGGATTTTTTCCCTGCTCCATGATCAAGAGGATGCAGTATTTCTGGATTCTTCTCTTAGAAACCAGCTGGGAAGGTATTCTATTATCGGGCTCAGCCCTTATCTGAAATTAGTCAAGGGAGAGAAATTCACTGTCAACGGCCAGGTGTGCACGGAGCATTTTGAATCCTGGGTGAAAAATTACCTGAAAAAGCATAAAGAAGAAAATAATACCGGACTTCCCATTGCCTCCGGTGCCATTGGCTATTTTTCTTATGATTATGGAAGGAAGAAAGAAGGGGTAACTTCCCGCCACCTGGAAGAACTGAATATTCCAGACTGTATATTGGTGTTCTATGATAATTTTATCATTGAGGACCACCAGAGAAAAAAACTCTATATGATTGCCAACAGCTATGGACAGGAGGCGGCTGCGGGAATCCACCTGATGATGACCTTTCTGGAGAAGGCAGAGAAGGAAACGTTTCCACAGTCAGAAAAGACAGTTAAGGCTCCGGGAACCGCCGCGGATTTTTCCAGAGAGGATTATATGGACGCTGTACAGCGCATGATTCATTACATCGTTGAAGGAGATATTTATATAGCGAATATGACACAGCGTCTGCGGATTACCAGTTCCATGCCGCCCTTTGAACTGTTTGAGCGGCTTCGCAAAAACAATCCCTCTCCTTTCGGCGGGTACTTTAATTACGGTAATTTCCAGGTGGTATCCGCGTCCCCGGAACGTTTTTTGAAAATGACAGATGGTCTGATTCAGACACGCCCCATCAAAGGCACCAGAAAACGGGGAAGCACCCGGGAAGAAGATAATGCTCTTAAGCAGGAGTTGGAACAGTCAGGGAAAGATAAAAGCGAGCTGTTGATGATTGTGGACTTGGAGCGCAATGACTTGAACCGGGTCTGCGTTCCAGGCAGTGTCATAGTAGATGAACTTTTTTCTGTTGAGACATATGCCACGGTTTTTCATTTAATCGCAAATGTGACTGGCATACTGCGGCCGGAACTGACTGTGATGGATTTATTAGAAGCGGCATTTCCAGGGGGCTCCATCACCGGTGCGCCCAAACTGCGTGCCATGGAATTAATCGACGAACTGGAGCACAGCAGGAGGAATCTGTACACAGGGTCCATGGGTTACCTGTCACTGGACGGGAACTGTGACTTCAATATTGTAATCCGCACTGCCCTGTATAAAGACGGCGTTTACCATCTGGGTGTGGGCGGCGGCATCACATTTGAGTCAGACCTGGCATTTGAATATGAAGAAACTCTGCAGAAAGCAAAAGCGTTGCTTGAGGCACTGGGAGGCAGTATAGATGCAGATTACATTGGATAAAGGTTATCAATTTGGTTTGGGTGTTTTCGAGACTATCGCTGTGGAACAAAATACGCCCCTGCTGCTGTCCTGGCATCTGGAGAGGCTGCGCCATTCCATGGAAAAACTGGATATCCGGCAGAACGTGGAAGAATCTTATGTACTATCCTGGCTTTCCCAGCATCCGGCAGAACACCACGCATTGAAAATTATGGCTTCGGACGAAAATCTGATTTTGACTATGCGTCCCAATCCCTATACTCCCGGGCAGCTTCAAACTGGGTTTCGTCTGGCATACAGCAGGGTTTACAGAAACGAGACATCCCCTCTGGTGCGCCATAAAACCCTGAATTATGGAGATTGCATTTTGGAGAAACAACGGGCAGGGGAATTAGGGGTGGATGAGCTGATTTTCTGCAACAGCCGCGGGGAAATCTGCGAGGGGACCACCACGAACATTTTTTTCGCCTCCGGCGGGCAGATTTATACCCCGCCTGTCTCCAGCGGGCTGCTTCCTGGAATTATGCGCCGTTTTATTATGGAAAATTATCCGGTGAAAGAACAGGTTCTTATGAAAGAAGATGCACTGGAGATGGAAGAATGTTTTGTCACAAATTCACTGATGGGTGTGATGCCGGTAAATAGTCTGGACAAGAAAACTTATTCCCGGGGACCAGCGGTACAGGCTTGTTTTGAAACATATCACACATACGTGGCTGCCCCTTGATATAACGGAATCTCCTTTGTAATCAATGATGAAAGAAACAACAGGCCAACAGGAAAACAGGAGGAGGCCAGGAGGACGATAAAAATTTTCAGATATGTAGTTGATGAGTTTGAAAATTCATGATAGACTATATATAGCAGTT
>CANSYV010000211.1 GCA_947651335.1 uncultured Lachnospiraceae bacterium | reverse complement strand
GGGGAGCGGCACCTGTACAATCCCCAGACCATCCATCTGCTTCAGGAGTCCACGAAGCAGGGGGATTACCAGATGTTTAAGGAATACACACGGCTTTTGGAGGCGGAAGAGGACCAGCTTCTCCTGCGGGATTTGATGGAGCTGAAATATCCAAAACAGGGAATTCCATTGGAGGAAGTGGAGAGTGTGGACTCCATTGTGACCCGGTTTAAGACAGGGGCCATGTCCTACGGGTCCATTTCCCAGGAGGCCCATGAGGCGCTGGCAGCGGCTATGAACCGTCTGGGCGGAAAGTCCAATACCGGAGAGGGCGGGGAGAGTCTGGAACGGCTCATGGAAGGCCCCGGCAGAGAAAGCCGCTGTTCGGCCATCAAGCAGGTGGCGTCCGGACGTTTCGGCGTTACCTCCCGTTATCTGGTCAGCGCGCAGGAGATTCAGATTAAAATGGCACAGGGGGCCAAGCCGGGGGAAGGCGGCCATCTGCCAGGGGGAAAAGTGTACCCCTGGATTGCGCAGACCCGTCACTCCACACCTGGGGTGAGCCTGATCTCCCCGCCGCCTCACCATGACATCTATTCCATAGAAGACCTGGCCCAGCTGATTTACGATTTGAAAAATGCCAATCCAGACGCCAGGATATCGGTGAAACTGGTGGCAGAAGCCGGTGTGGGCACTGTGGCTGCCGGTGTGGCAAAAGCAGGAGCCCAGGTGATTCTCATCTCCGGATATGACGGGGGTACAGGGGCGGCGCCCCGAAGCTCCATACACAATGCAGGGCTTCCCTGGGAGATGGGCCTGGCGGAAACCCATCAGACATTGATTATGAACGGCCTGCGCAATAAAGTGCGGATAGAGACAGACGGAAAGCTGATGACCGGAAAGCATGTGGCCATAGCGGCCATGCTGGGGGCAGAGGAATTTGGATTTGCCACAGCGCCTTTGATTACCCTGGGCTGTGTGATGATGCGGGTGTGCAATCTGGACACCTGCCCGGTAGGAGTGGCCACCCAGAATCCCGAGCTTCGGAAGCGTTTTCGGGGAAAACCGGAATACGTGGTGAATTTTATGCGGTTTATCGCCCAGGAGCTGCGGGAATACATGGCGAAACTTGGTGTGCGCACAGTGGATGAACTGGTGGGAAGGACAGACCTTCTTAAAGCACGGACAGATATACAGGCAGAAAAAGCGGCAAAACTGGATCTATCCTGTATTTTGTCCAATCCCTATGGGTCAGCGGGGCAGAAAGTGGTGTTTGACCCGAAACAGGTGTATGACTTTGAGCTGGATAAAAAGGCAGACAGGACTGTTTTGCTGAAAAAATTCAAAGACGCGCTGGAGAGCGGCCAGAAGCGCAGTGTGGAGCTGGATGTGGGAAACACAGACCGGACCTTCGGCACCATGTTCGGCGCGGAGATTACCAAACGGTATGGAGACGCCCTGGAGGAAGATACCTACACAGTGAAATGCAATGGCTCCGGCGGCCAGAGTTTCGGAGCGTTTATCCCCAGAGGGCTCACACTGGAGCTGGTGGGGGACAGCAATGATTACTTTGGAAAAGGGCTTTCCGGCGGAAAGCTGGTGGTGTACCCGGCAAAAGGAAGCCGTTTCCGTCAGGATGAGAATATTATTGTGGGAAATGTGGCACTGTACGGCGCCACCAGCGGAAAAGCCTATATTAACGGTGTGGCGGGAGAGCGTTTCTGTGTGCGCAATTCCGGGGCATCTGCCGTTGTGGAAGGCGTGGGAGACCACGGATGTGAATATATGACAGGAGGCCGTGCCGTGATTCTGGGCAGTGTGGGCAAAAACTTTGCCGCAGGCATGAGCGGCGGAATCGCCTATGTGCTGGATGAGCAGAATAACCTGTATACCAAGACTAATAAGAGCATGGTTTCCATTGAGAAAGTAACTTCCAAGTATGATGTGCAGGAGCTGAAAACCATGATCAAAGACCATGTGGCATACACCAATTCCACAAAGGGAAAACAGATTTTGGACAATTTTAAAGAATATCTCCCCAAATTTAAGAAGATTATTCCCAATGACTATAACCGGATGCTGTCTGCCATTGTGAAAATGGAGGAGAAAGGTTTGAGCTCCCGGCAGGCACAGATTGAAGCGTTTTACATGAATAAGCAGGACGAGGAGGGATAAAAAGTGGGAAAACCAACGGGATTTTTAGATTATAAGCGGGAAGTCAGCGTATCAGAAGAGCCAAAAACAAGGATTCGGCATTTTCGGGAATTCCATGCCCACCTCTCTTTGGAAGAACAGCAGAAGCAGGGGGCCAGGTGCATGGCCTGCGGGGTTCCTTTCTGTCAGTCAGGGATGATCATCGCAGGAATGGCCTCCGGCTGTCCCCTGCACAATCTGGTGCCGGAGTGGAACGATGCCGTGTATCGCGGCAGCTGGGAGCTGGCGTATCAGAGGCTGAAGAAAACCAATAATTTTCCGGAGTTCACCTCCCGGGTCTGCCCTGCCCTGTGTGAGGCGGCCTGCACCTGCAATCTGAATGGGGACCCGGTTTCTGTCAGGGAAAATGAATACGCGGTGATAGAGACTGCCTATGAGAACGGATACGCATCCCCCCGGCCGCCCCGGGTGCGCACGGGAAAGAAAGTGGCAATTGTGGGCAGCGGCCCCTCTGGGCTGGCGGCGGCGGACCAGCTGAATAAGCGGGGCCATCAGGTCACTGTGTTCGAGCGGTCAGACAGAATCGGAGGTCTGCTCCGCTATGGGATTCCCAACATGAAATTAGATAAGAGCATCATTGACCGGAAAATCCAGGTGATGGAAGAGGAAGGAGTGGCCTTTGTCACAAACGCTGATGTGGGAAAAACACACAAGGCGGCAGTGCTTCTCAAAGAATTTGACCGGGTGATACTGGCCTGCGGTGCCTCCAATCCCCGTGACCTGAAGGTGCCCGGAAGAGATGCCAAAGGGATTCATTTTGCCGTGGATTTTCTCACCTCTGTGACAAAAAGCCTGCTGGACTCTGATCTGCAGGACCATAAATACATTGACGTGAAGGGAAAACGGGTGGTGGTCATCGGCGGCGGAGACACAGGCAATGACTGTACCGGTACGGCCATCCGGCTGGGAGCCAAAAGCGTGGTGCAAATCGAGATGATGCCAAAGGCGCCGGATACGCGGGGGGCAGATAACCCCTGGCCCCAGTGGCCCAAAGTGTGCAAAACCGATTACGGCCAGGAGGAAGCCATTGCCGTGTTCGGAAGGGACCCCCGGATTTATCAGACCACAGTGACAGAGTTTGTCAAGAATAAAAACGGTGAGCTGTGCCAGGTGAAGACTGTGAAGCTGGAGGCGAAAAAAGATCCGGACACAGGCCGGGTGAACATGATCCCCATAAAAGGCAGCGAACAGGTGATGGAGGCGGAAGTAGTATTGATAGCAGCAGGTTTCCTGGGGTGCCAGGATTATGTGGCGAAAGCCTTCAAGGCAGACCTGGACGGCCGGTCCAATGTGGCCACAGAGCCGGGAAAATACGAGACATCAGCGCCCCAGGTGTTCACAGCCGGGGACATGCACCGGGGCCAGTCCCTGGTGGTATGGGCAATCCGCGAGGGCCGGGAGGCAGCCAGGGCTGTGGATGAGAGCCTGATGGGGTATAGTAATCTGGCGGTGCATTGAGTGGGTGAAAAATAGGAATCTCCCGCAGAAAACCAGGTGATGAAAAATACTGGATTCTGCGGGAGATTTCTTTCAGATGTTTTATTTTAAGTTTTTGTCCTGATTATTTAACAGTCACTTTTCTCGTCTTAGAGCTGCCGGTATAGGTTTTGCCCTTGTAGGTTTTGCAGGCTTTTACCGTAAAGTAATAGGTCTTTTTGGATTTCAGGTTTTTCTTGGTGAATTTGGTGCTCTTTGTATTTTTCAGTGTTTTCCAGGCACCTTTCTGGCTGGTTTTATAGCAGACCCTGTAGCTTGCAGCACCTTTTACCTTTTTCCAGCTCAAAGTTACTTTCCTGCGTCCTGCAGATGCTGTAAAGTTTACAGCTTTTGGATTCGTGGAAGTGTAGATGGAAGCATAGGATTTGCTGAGTACAGGTTTTCCATTCTGGT
>CANSYV010000210.1 GCA_947651335.1 uncultured Lachnospiraceae bacterium | reverse complement strand
CGGTGAGGTAAAGACTTCCCCCACTGGAATATTCACATCCGCCACACAATTTTCAAAGGCTGTCTGAGCAGACACATCCTCCAGAGGGTGCAGCGCCACCGTCAGATCCGTCCGGTTGCCGTCCTTTCCCTGAATATGGACCTGACTGCCCCTGTCCAGCGCTTGGATGATCCTCTGCTGGATCTGTTCGTACAATTTAGCATCCAGGGTATTGATCCTCATCACCTCCCGGAAGATTTCCGGGAACTGCCGTCCGATTTCCGGCACTGGCCAGGCAATAATAGTAAAGCTCCGTTCCTCACCTTTGATATAACGGTTGGTGATCTGGGACATCTGATTATCCAGATAGACCTGGAGTTTCTGCTGGCTTTCACTTAAAGTAAAAGCTTCCGGCCGGTTTTCTGGTGTGAAGGGCGTCTCCCCAAAAATTTCCATCACAGCCGGACCTCCGTGTACATCCGCCAGCTCCCTGTATTTCTCATATGCTTTCTGGGCCGCCCTCAGCCTGCGCTGGATAAAATCCTCATCCAGGAACAGCGCCCCGTCCCCTCGATGGTCATAGTCAAACTGCTGGTTGGGAATGTGTCCGTAATAGCCGATGCGTTGGTGCTGTCTCTTGTTCACCACGTGGGCAGCTGCCCGGTAGATCACTGGGCTCAGTCCCATTTCCTCAAACTGGGCAATCGCAGCCCTGACTGCCCGCTCAAATCCCAGACAGTAACGGATATTCACAGTCTTCTTTTTGGACAGGTCTTTATTTCCGTTGATAAATCCCATTCTGTAGCCTTCGGTATAAGTCCGGGCCATCCGGTCAATTTCCTCCTGGGCCAGACTTCCCAGAAAGGCCGCCACCTGAACCTCGCTGTCCGTGATCCACTCTCCAAAATCATACAGATATTCCGGCGTTCCCAGATCGGCTTCCAGAATAATTTTTACTGGGAAGGAATCCTCAGGATCCAGCTGTGCCCCAATGCGCTCCTCTGTCATTTCTTCACAGTAGTCACTCACATAGCAGTACAGGATGTCCCGGATTTCCCTGATCCCCGGCAGCTCCTCCCTGGAAAACGCCCCGTACACTTCCAGGAATAATTCACAGCATACTGTCATATCCCAGAGCCGTTCCTCCATACAGTAGACGATCATCCCCCTGAGTTCACTGTACAAAAAACTCAGATATCTCCCGTAATCCCCCAGCTGTTCCGCGGCATATACCGGATTTCCATAAGAATGGCTATAATTATCCGGCAGAATATCTTCATATAACAAGAAGTTCCTCTTCTTCTTTTCCGCCAGACTGTAATCCTTCCAGTCTCTCCCGGTCTCCACCGTCAGACAGAGGAACTCCGCTGTCCTGACAAAATAACCTTTCCAGGGCTGCTGGGCCGCTTGGCCTTCCCCGGTGCCCTCCGCGATTTCCTGGACCCGAGGGAAAGCCAGCTCCCAGCGTTCTTTCAATATCTCCTCCAAAAAAATCACCTGCCTTTTTGACTAATCCCCAAGATTGCCCAGCTCCACATGCTTTAAAATAATCCTTTCCAGATACTCCCACAGTTCCGGCGCCCACTTTCTCACCCGCTCATTCCGTTTTAGGACCTGGGCTTTTCGGATTCCATGTTCTCTCCAATTCTTTCCGCCAGAAGCGTCATTCAAAAGCAAGGGCTGGCAATTATCCAGCACCCGGGCAAATCGGGCCTCAGGTGTTCCACATTGTTCAAATTCTTCCCACAGCTCCTGGAAATATGCTCCCTGTTCCTCTGGCAGCATACCGAAAAGCTTCTCAGCCGCTTCCACTTCCTTCTGGTGCTGGGCTTCCTGCGCCGCCTGGTCATAGGCATAGGCATCCCCTGCATAGATTTCCACCAGGTCATGGGCAAGGACCAGAGCCACTGTCCTTGCCGTATCCACAGGTTCCGGCATATATTCCTGGAGCACTATAGCGCACATGGCCAGATGCCAGGAATGTTCCGCGTCATTCTCCTTCCGTTTCCCATCAGAAAGATACGTCTGCCGCCCTATCATTTTCAATTTATCAATTTCCCGCAGAAACTCCATCTGCTTTTCCAACCGCTCCCGCATTTTTCCTCCCCATGCCGCCTGACAGCGGCACTGCCATGAATAAAAGCCGGACATGTCTGCTTTCGCAGGCCCCATCATGAGTAACCCAGAAGGTAGAGTCCCAGCCATCCCACCATAATAAGCCCGTTTGCAATTGCCCCCGCCGTACACAGGGAATGTATCCTGTCCTTGGCTGAAAAGCTGACCATCCCCATGATAAACCCATATAGCGCCAGCAGCATGGCACAGACACTGATGCCTCCGATCAGCGCCTGACTGATCACATATTCCTGCAGGAAAAAGGACACCGCCACCGCTGCCAGAAAAAGTATAAAAGAAACCACAGCCAGGACAAGGGAATAAACCCCTCCTTCCGCCTGCTTCTGCTGCGCGAATGAATATCTATACCGTTTTGCCATACAGCCTCCTCCTGATCTCATTGCAGGCCCAGAATAATACATAGCCGAGGAACGCTCCCAGAGTATTCAGCACCAGATCGTCCACATCGAAACATCCCACCCGGAAAACCAACTGGACTGTCTCAACACAAAGGCTCAGCGAAAAACCATTGACCGTCACCAGCAGCACACTCTGGAAACGGCGGTCCATGACCGGAAGGATATACCCAAAAGGAACAAAACCTACCACATTGCCGAAGATATTCAGCGCCATGGCCATCATCCCCACCTCTTTCCGGTAGATCCAGAATCTTTTTATTTCCTCAAAAAGCTTCAGATTATACCGGTATTCCTCCGTCATATCCGGCGTCCTCCCATAAGATTCTGCAAAGAACAAAAAATATACCAACAGCCCCATATACAGCACGAACAGACACTTACCTGCGCCGCGGATCCACCTTTTCGTTTCCTTTCTCACATCTGCATCCTCAAAATCCCCTCTGATACTAATGACTATATCGTTATTTCATTTTTCCTTTTCAGCAGGCGGGCTCCGCTGACAATCATTAAGACCCCGCTCACAGCCCCAACAATTGTTATGACAATTCCCAGCGACATATTCACCGCCCCTGACCAGACAACCGTTTTATAGATTTTCTCATTCATAAATGAATTCTCCTTTACCTTTATACTGCCTTCTCCGCTCCATACTGCTCATAATAAGCATCAATGGCCCCCTTCAATCCGTCGTCAATCATCACTTTTCCTTTGTAGGGACGGCCATAGAGATGCTCTACCACTTCCTCCATGGTCACAATGGCCGTGGTCTTCAGACCATACTCCTCCGCTATTTCCTGGAGAGCGCTTTTTGTCCCTCTTCCCCTCTCCATGCGGTCCACTGACACCACTAGCCCCAATGGCTGTACCTGGGCCTGAGATTTTAAAATAGGCATAGTCTCCGCAATGGAGGTGCCTGCGGTGGTCACATCCTCAATTATCACTACTCTGTCCCCATCGTTTAACGGGCTTCCCAACAGAATCCCCTTATCTCCATGATCCTTCACTTCTTTTCTGTTGGAACAGTAACGCACATCCCTGTCATAGACCTCACTGATGGCCATAGAGGCTGCCACGGTCAGGGGAATCCCTTTGTAAGCCGGCCCGAACAGCACATCAAAATCCAGGCCGAAGGCATCCTGTATGGCCCTGGCATAATACTGCCCCAGCCTGCGCAGCTGTGTCCCTGTCCGGTAAAACCCTGTGTTGACAAAAAAGGGCGTTTTACGCCCGCTCTTGGTGACGAAATCACCGAACTTCAGGACATCGCAATCAATCATAAATTCTATAAATTCCTGTTTGTAACTTTCCATCCTGTCGGAAACCTCCTGTCATAAACTGTGACACACATCAAATTCCTTCCCATTCTACCATAACATTTCCAAAATAACAATTATGAAACCTTATTTCACAGAGATTTTACTATAAAAGTCCCGGACAGCGTCAGAGCGAATGGGCAAGCTTGCTTGGCCAGGCGTTCTGACATTGGACGGGCCGACCCGTATAAGCAAGTAGGGCGATAGCCCGGACTGCGAATACGTGGGCAGCTGTGGGAGTGCCAAAGGCACGGAACAG
>CANSYV010000209.1 GCA_947651335.1 uncultured Lachnospiraceae bacterium | reverse complement strand
CTTAAAACTGCTTTCTGCTGGCGGGAATCCATAATCTGAAACTGCTTATTCAAAAGTTCGAGCTGAAGATGGATTATGCCAGCTTTGAGGCGATTCTCAGGAAGATCGGGTATGCGAAGAAAGACTTCGGTTATGTGGCAAAATTATGCTATCCCGGGCCCTGCCAGGTTCTGGAGGAGATAAAAAACCAGGATGACAGAATTGTGGAGGAGTTTCTCCAGAGACAAAAGGCTGCATACCTGCTGGATTTTCACGATTTGATTTCTTTTGCCATTTATCTGCTGGAGACAGATGCGGGGATTCGCCAGAAGTGGCAGGACAGGCTGAATTATATTATGGTGGATGAGTTCCAGGACAGCTCTGCCGTGGAAATGCGGCTGCTGGAGCTGCTGTCCGGAAAGTATGAGAATCTGATGATTGTGGGGGACCCTGACCAGAATATTTATGAGTGGCGGGGCTCAGATGTGAAACTCCTTGTGGATTTTGATAAGGAACATATTCCCACAAAGACGATTATTCTCAATCAGAATTACCGGTCCACGCCGCAGATTCTCTGCTGTGCCAACACACTGATTGAAAAGAATGAGCTGCGGCTGGAAAAAGATCTGTTTACGGAGAATCCGGACGGGGCGCCGGTGGTCCATTATCATTCCAAAGATGAATCTGCGGAGATGGACCAGGTGATTGAGAATATTCAGAGATTGTGTGAAGAAGAGGGGTTTACATATTCTGATTTTGCCATTGTATACCGCTCGGGATTTTTGTCGCGGATTGTGGAGAAGAAATTGGTGGAGAAAAATATCCCTTACGTTATCTATGGAGGCGTCCGGTTCTACCAGAGGATGGAGATCCTGGATATTCTGGCGTATCTCAGGCTGATTGCCTATGATGACGATGAGGCGTTTCGAAGGGTGGTGAATACGCCCCGCAGAAGATTCGGCAGGGCAAAGATGAATCTTTTAGAGGAATTTTCTGCCCGGAGTCCGGAAGGGACATTGTTTTCATCCCTTTTGGAGCATCTGCAGGAAGAGGAATTTTTGAAAAGTGAAGTGGGGGCATTTGCGCGGCTGATAGAAGATATGCGGAAGAATTATAAGGAAAAGCGCATATCTGACATTGTAAATGAGGTAGCTGAAAAGTCCGGATATGAGAAATATATCCGGGAACTTGGCGATGAGGAGCGGCTGGACAATCTGGCGGAGTTCAAGCGTATAGCCAATGAATTTGAGAGAGAGTTTGGTGAAAATTTAAGTCTGGAAGAATTTTTGCAGCAGATTGTTCTTCAGTCAGGGGAGAGTGAGGAGGAAGGAAAGGATACCGTAAAGCTGATGACCATACACGCCTCCAAAGGGCTGGAATTTCCCGTGGTATTTATTCTGGGCTTTACAGAAGGGGTATTTCCCTCGGCAAAAACTATCGGAGGCAGGAGGAATCTGGGGCTGGAGGAAGAACGAAGATTGTGTTATGTGGCCATCACCAGGGCGCAGAGGTATCTCTTCTTGATGGATTCTGAGGGGACTTCGGAAAGCGGAGCCAAGAAGCTGGTTTCCCGGTTCCTGGAGGAGATTGGGGAGAATAATTATGTAAGGTTCGGTAAAATCTCCAAGGAATTGCGAAGGGAGAGCCGGGAATACACAGCCAAATTAAATGCAGGGATTCAGGCGGCAAAAGCCTGCGTCAGGGAGGCCGGAGATGTGGTGGAGCATCATATATTTGGGAGAGGAACCATCCTGTCTGTGGATAAGAAGCGGGGCAGTTATTCCATTCAGTTTGAAAAAGTGAGGCATCCCAGGAGTATTGCGGCGGGATATTTTCTGAAAGAACATGGAAAGCCGGGGCGGAAGGACAGCCAGGCAGACGAGCGCCAGGAGGTGGTAAAGGCCGGGGACGCCGCGGTGGAGCCGTTGGAGGTCCTGAAAGAGAACAGTCCCAACTTGTGGAAGCGCGGCGATGTGCCCCACAGCGGCTGGACCTGCATCGGCGTGGAGGATCTGGGAGCACCGGTGGGAATCTGTGAAATGTGCGGGTATCAGATTATCCGCTATGCCCACCATATGGAACACCCCAAATATGGAAATTTGCGGGCCGGATGCGTATGCGCGGGAAGAATGGAAGGGGATATGGCAGGGGCCAGACGGCGTGAGGCGGAACTAAAGAACAGACAGGCCAGACGGGTGAATTTCCTTAACCGCAAGTGGAAATGCTCTAAAAAAGGAAATGAATATCTGGAGATAGACGGGCATATTGTGGTGCTTTATCACGATGTGCGAAGAAAAAATGTCTGGAAATATTCTATTGACAGTGAATTTTGCGCAGGGAATTATAGAAGCCGGGAGCAGGCGGCAGCGGCTGTATTCGATGTGCTGGAGAGGTTGCGTTTAGTGAGGAATATGAATTGACAAATCGGCAGAAACCGGAAGGAGGCTGAACATGGGAGTATTTTTAAACAGCAGTGCTCCATATGAGAATTACAGAGAAATTGCGTCAGATACGTATTTTGTGGATAAATCCCCGCTTATAGAAGAACTGCTTCCCGCCCTGGGAAAGAGGGACCGGCATTTTTGCATTACCAGGCCGCGGCGTTTTGGAAAAAGTGTCATGGCGGATATGATTGGGGTGCGCTTCAGGATGGTGAGCCGGGGAATTACTGGACCAGGCCAGGGCCGTATGATGAAATATTTTATTATATCCGCAACAACGTTGAATCTGTGCGGGATGACCTGGTCCTTATGATTTCCGGGGAAGGCGTTGATGCCAGAATTCGAAATTATGCCGCTGCTGCCAGGAAGCTGCATACAAGGGATGAGATTTATTCTGCGATGGTTGTGTATGGGTTCCTGACATATAGAGATGGGAAAGTTTTTATACCCAACAGGGAGATTATGGGGTGGTTTCAGGAACTGTTGAGTGAATCTGGCCTATCTGGCGGCGCGGGAAGATAACTGTAAAGTTGAAATATTGTAAAAAATCCTCTTGACTCCTACGCTGGGTAATACTTTATGATGAATACACACGAGGAGGAAAAGCCATGAAGACAGTAAGTGAAGTGAGCGCAGTGACAGGGGTGAGTATACGTACTCTGCAGTATTATGACAAGATCGGGCTTCTGCATCCGTCAAAATATACAGAGGCCGGTTACCGGCTGTATGACGATACGGCATTGGAAAGACTGCAGCAGATCTTATTGTACCGGGAATTGGAGTTTCCATTAAAGGAGATCAGAAGAATTCTGGACAGTCCGGATTTTGACAGGAACCGGGCTCTGGAACAGCAGATTGCCCTTCTTGAATTGAAGAAAGAGCATCTGGAGCATCTGATTACATTCGCTCGTGGAATATATGGAATAGGAGTGAAGACAATGGATTTTACAGTATTTGATACCAGGAAATTAGATGAATATGCCAGGCAGGCTAAGGAATCGTGGGGCGATACACCTGCTTATCAGGAGTTTCAGGAAAAAAAGAAGAGCTGGCTGGAGGATGAAGGACAGATGGCAGGGAGGATGATGGCGCTGTTTGCAGAGCTGGGACAGCTGAAAGAGCTGGAACCTTCTGCGCCTCAGGTGCAGGGACAGGTGAGGAGGCTGCAGGAATTTATTACAGAATATTTCTATACATGTACGCCGGAAATTCTGGGGTCCCTGGGGAAAATGTATGGCGGCGGTGGCCGTTTTACGGAGAGCATTGATGCTGCCGGCGGTGAGGGGACTGGAGCTTTTGCGGCGAAAGCCATAGAGATTTTCTGTGAAACATGATGAATAACCTGCCGCGCCAATGAGCGGGAATCATTGGCGCGGCAGGATTTTTTTGCCTTTTCTCAGCGGCGGGCAATATCACGGTTTGCGGTGGCCTTCTCCCAGAGCTTCAGCCAGAGCCAGTAAAATTTCTGATTTATGCTCATTCAGTCTGCGGGCGGAATAAATCAGTTTTTTCTCGTAGGGTGAGGGGAATAAGATGCTTTCATCATCGCGGAAAAATTCGCTCAAAGACATACCCAGTGGCTTGAGTAGCTTTGTAAGGATGTATACGGATGGCTGGCTTTTTCCCTTTTCAACAGCTCGTATGTAGTTTTGTGATACATCACTG
>CANSYV010000208.1 GCA_947651335.1 uncultured Lachnospiraceae bacterium | reverse complement strand
GTGTCAGATGTTGAAAAACAATAAGGAACTGTCCTGAAATAACTTTCTGTAGTCCGTAGGATTTTTCTTGAAAACCGGCTGACTGTGCGACAGCTGGCCGGGAAACTTTGCAAAGAGGGTTTGTCAGGTAAAGCCAGGGGGAAGTTTCACCCCTCCCCCTGGGCTCACACAGCACAAAATTTTAATCCTCCGCCAGCTGCTCCCACAATTCATATAAGTTCTCCAGCTCTTGCTGAATATCCGCCTGTTCCAGTGAAAGCTGGCCGCACTGCTCCGGGTCGGTGGCGATTTCCGGCTGGGAGAGAAGCAGGTTGATCTGCTCGTTTCGGCCTTCCAGTTCATCAATGCGGGCTTCGGTCTTTTTCAAATCATTGGCCCGTTTCCGCTGCCGGGCCTGTTCTTCTTTTTTCTGCTGCCAGGTGAGCTTTTCCTGGGAAATGCCCTGGGAAGTTTCCTCAGCTTCCTGTGAGGGCGCGTATCTGGCGGTCAGCTCCTCCCGTTTTTCCATGTAATAGTCGTAATTTCCCATATAATTGACCAGGGACTGGTTAGTAAGGTCCAGAATCCGCGTGGCAGTCCGGTTGATGAAATACCGGTCATGGGATACATAGAGCAGGGTGCCTGTATAGTTATTCAGCGCGTCCTCCAGAATTTCCCTGGAGATAATGTCCAGATGGTTGGTGGGCTCATCCAGAATCAGGAAATTTGCTTCGGACAGCATGAGCTTTGCCAGGGATACCCGTCCCCGCTCCCCGCCGCTTAAGGAAGATATGGACTGGAATACGTCGTCTCCTGTGAACAGGAAGGCGGCCAGTACATTGCGGATTTGTGTGTTGGTGAGAGTGGGATAGGCGTCGGAGAGTTCCTCAAAAATAGTTTTCTCCATGTGCAGTACGTGGTGTTCCTGGTCGTAATATCCGATCTGAACTTGTGTGCCCAGACTGCAGGTGCCCCTGTCAGGGGCGAGAAGGCCGTTGATTAATTTTAAAATGGTGGTCTTCCCGGTTCCGTTGTTACCGATTAACGCCACCCTCTCTCCCCGCTTGATCTCGAAAGAGAGATCCGTAAAAAGGGCTCTGCCGTCAAAAGATTTGGCCAGCTCCTGTACCAGCAGCACATCATTTCCGCTGGTGATTCTGGGGGTGAGCCGGATATGCATGGCATCTGTCTCCATCACAGGTTTTTCCAGCAGCACCATTTTATCCAGCTGTTTTTCTCTGCTCTCTGCCCTGCGGATGGATTTTTCCCGGTTGAAGGACTTGAGCTTGGCGATGACTTCCTCCTGGTGCTGGATTTCCTGCTGCTGGTTCTGCCAGGCTTTGTACTGGGCTTCCCTTACCTGGGCTTTTTTCTGGCTGAAAGAAGAATAGTTTCCGGCAAAGGTCATGGATTTTCCCTGTTCCAGCTCCACCACCCGGGTGACCACTTTGTCCAGAAAGTACCGGTCATGGGACACGATTAATACGGCGCCCGGGTAGTTGGACAGATAGGTTTCCAGCCAGACAATGGCATCCATATCCAGGTGGTTGGTGGGCTCGTCCAGCAGCAGGATGTCCGGCTTGTTCAGCAGGAGACAGGCCAGAGACACCCGGGTTTTCTCACCGCCGGATAAGGTGGTAATGGATTTATGGAAATCATCTTCCGCAAATCCCAGTCCCTTCAGCACTCCCGTCACCTCACTCTGGCAGGCGTAGCCGTTGTTCAGCTCAAACTGCTGGGTAAGGCTGGAGTAAGTATCCATCAGCTTTTCCAGCGTTTTCTCATCTGCCCGCTTCATGGCAAGCTCTGTCTGGCGCATTTTTTCTTCCATATCCAGCAGATACTGCTTTTCCTTCAGAACTTCCTGGTAAATGGTACGGCTGCTGTGCATATCCTGGTGCTGGGCCAGATAGCCCATGGAAATACCCTTTGCCATGACAACCTGGCCGCTGTCCGGTTCCAGCTCCCTGCGGATGATGCGCAGCAGCGTGGTCTTTCCCGCGCCGTTGCAGCCAATGAGTGCCGTTTTTTCCCGTTCTTCTATATGAAAAGATACCTGATCTAAAATTGTTTTTTCCCCAAAGCTTTTTTGGATATTCTGACAGGTAAGTAACATGTGAATCCTCCTCGCTTCCTCATATAACTTGTACCATTATAACGAAAAAGGGTGAAAAATACAATTGGTTCTTGAGCAGCAATTGACAGATCTGCCGCTGGTTTATACAATGAGAAAAGAATGGGATGCTTTAGAAAGGAGAGAGGACTGTGCAGTATATTTTAAATTGTGGGCAAATGAAAGAGGCGGACCGCTATACAATAGAAGAAATAGGGATTCCATCCCTGGTGCTGATGGAGCGGGCCGCCCTGTCTGTGGTGGAGGAGATGGAACAGGAGGAACGCGGCCTGGGAAAAATCCTTGTGGTCTGCGGCACCGGAAACAACGGCGGAGACGGGTGGGCAATCGCTCGACTCCTTCACCTAAAAGGTTACAAAGTTTTTGTGGAATGTGTGGGAAACCCGGAAAAAATGACCGCAGAAACCCGAATGCAGTATAAGATTGCCGGGAATTATCAGATTCCTGTTGTCAATAACCCGGAGTACGGGGAATATACTACTATAGTGGATGCCCTGTTCGGCGTAGGGCTGTCCCGCCCCATAGAAGGAGAGTACAAAAGCAAAATTGAGGAAATCAATGGATGCGGCGCTTTTATATGGAGTGTGGATATTCCCTCAGGGATTGACGGGGATACGGGAAAGGTGATGGGAACTGCTGTCCGGGCAGATGCCACAGTGACATTTGCCTTTGCGAAAATCGGACATGTCCGCTATCCCGGCAGGGTACACGCCGGGCGGCTGCGTGTAAAAGATATTGGAATCTATCCCATAGAAAAGGAACAGGATGAGTATGCATGCTCTCTGGATGAGACAGACGCTTTTTGCATGCTGCACAGAGATCCGGGAGGGCATAAAGGTACATTTGGAAAAGTGCTGGTGCTGGCAGGCAGCCGTGGAATGAGCGGCGCCGCTTATTTTGCGGGAAGTGCCGCCTATGGGGCAGGGGCAGGCATGGTGAAAATCTGTACCACAGAAGACAACAGGCAGATTCTGCAGACACTGCTGCCTGAGGCATTGTACGGCACCTGGGAGGAAGAAGGGGTGAGAGAGGCTATGGACTGGTGCAGTGCAGTGGTAGCAGGCCCCGGCATTGGCCAGAGCCAAGAAGCGCAGAATATGCTGAAACTGGCACTGGAGCTTGGCAGGCAGCGGAATCTGCCCATGGTACTGGATGCGGACGGGCTGAATCTGATTGCCGCCTGCCCCAGGTATCGGGACATGCTTTATGAAAACTGTGTCTACACCCCTCACATGCTGGAATTAAGCCGTATGATAAATCAAAAGACGGAAGATATGCTGGAACAGCCGTTTTCCGTCTTGGAGGAATCCGCAGGCATTTATCCGGGAACCCTTGTCTGGAAAGACGCCTGTACCATCATCCGGGACAGCGGGGGAAAAATCTATTTAAACAGAAGCGGAAATGACGGGATGGCATCCGCGGGTTCCGGCGATGTGCTGGCCGGGCTGCTGGGGGGCCTGCTGGCAGGGAAAATGGCGCCCGGGCAGGCAGTCCCCCTGGGGGTCTATCTCCACGGAAAAGCAGGAGACTGGGCAAAAGAGAAGAAAGGAAGCCATGCCATGACAGCCAGGGATATATTAGAAGGGATTGCCCCTGCTGTCTGCCATGCACTGTCAGAGGCAGGAATTGGAAAGAATTTTGAAGGCGTCTGAAAAGGCGCCGGTACATAGTCTGGGAAGCCAGACATAACAGCAGCCAGGGATTTTTATAGTATACTCCGGAAAAACTTGGGAAATACTATGGTTAAAACATAGGAATCGGAGTGTGAGTTCAGTGATTATTAAAAGAGGAGATATATATTATGCAGATTTAAGACCAGTTGTGGGCAGTGAGCAGGGGGGAATCCGTCCTGTCCTGATTATACAAAATGATATTGGAAACAAGCACAGTCCCACAGTGATTTGCGCAGCCATTACTTCTAAGATGAAATAGGGACGGGAGCAAGGCGTAAGACAAGGCATGGAGCTTGGCTCACTC
>CANSYV010000207.1 GCA_947651335.1 uncultured Lachnospiraceae bacterium | reverse complement strand
GTGTCTGGTACTGGGCCATCTCCCTGCAGTGTTCGGTATTGACCAGCATCCGCTCCACCTGAAAATAGGAGCACCGGCACAGCAGTTCCATGGCAATCCCTTTCTTATATCTCAACACCCGCATGGGCTGTCTGGGACGGTCACTGCCACAGAGATTGGCTGTTTCCAACGCCTGCTCTATATGGAGAGGACGGGTTTTTCCATCTTTTCCGGTCCTCCCATAATCATACAGACGATACGTAATATTGGAACATTCCTGAATCTCCGCCACCAGCGTCCCCGCCCCCAGGGCGTGGACCGTGCCGGAATTGATAAAGAAAACGTCATCTTTTTCTACTTTTACCTGCTGAAGATATTTTTCTACACTTCCGTCCCTGAGGCTTTTCTCCAGCACCTCCCGTTTCATATCATGACAGAATCCATAAGCAATGCGGGCATCTTTTTCCGTGTCCACAATGTACCACATTTCCGTCTTTCCCAGAGAACCGTTTTCATGTTCAGCCGCATAGGCGTCATCCGGGTGGACCTGCACAGACAAGTCCTCTCTGGCATCTATAAACTTAATCAGTATGGGCAGACCATCCCTATAGGACGGGTGTGTGCCCAGATACTCCGGATGCAGTTTTAGCACTTCCTTTAATGTAAGCCCTGCGTGAACCCCTGACGCCGCCACGCTGAGCCCGTCCGGATGAGTGGAACACTCCCAGGTTTCTGCCAGGGGCTCCATGGGAATGTCTTTGCGAAAATCATCCCTCAGCCTGGTTCCGCCCCACAGATAGTCCTTCCCCGCAGGCGCCAGAAGAAAAGGGCTGCAGGTCCAATTTGTATTTTTTCTTGTCATGTACACTGATCTCCCTGCCCAGCTGTACTTCCACAACTTTTAACTCAGTTTCCGCCAGTATGGTGTGCCTGCATCCTGCCTCAATGGTAATCACATCTCCCGGCTGCACCGGCTGTTCCATGCCGTCCACAATGGTTTTTCCCTTTCCGGATACAATGGTCCACACCTCGTCTCTGTACGCATGACTGTGATAATTCATGCCATGGCCTGGATTTAATGTGATTTTGATGGTCATGCTGGTTTCTTCCACATCCATCACCTGAAAGCTGCCCCAGGACTTCTCCGCAAACATCACCTGCTGATGAATCTGGTCCACATAAGGTTTGATATAGCTGGACTGCTCTTTATCAGACACCAGGATTCCCTCCGCGCTGGCGGCCACCACCGCGTTTTTCAGCCCCATACACACAATGGGCACATTCAGCTCATTGACAATGTGGATATTTTCACAGGTTTCATTATACAATGCCTTCCCCACAGCCTGTTCATCCATGGCCTCCGTCAATGTATTCCAGGTCCCCAGGTCTTTCCATTTTCCCTGATAGCGCAGAACTTGAATCTGTGTTTCCTTCTCCGACACAGCATAGTCAAAACTGATTTTTGTCAGTGACTCATAATGGGAAAGCAGGTCCTCATAGCTGGAAAATCCTGTGATTTCACGGGCTTTCTCCAGGATATATCCCAGCTGGAAGGCAAACACGCCTCCGTTCCACAGAGCCCCTTCCTGAATATATGCCTGGGCGGTTTTCTGGTCAGGCTTTTCTTTAAATGCCCTCACTGCGCTTACCGGCTCCTGGGTCTCTGGCATAATATATCCATATTTTTCGCTGGGATAGGTGGGCTCAATGCCGATCAATGCCAGATTCGTCTCACCGGGCTTTATCAGGCTGCACAGCCTGGCGGCCGCTTGAAAATAAACCTGGTCCACATAGGGGTCCACCGGACACACAACTGCCGTCTCCTCCTGCAAAACCCCTTTCACATCGCATAAGTACGCCGCAGCCAGGGCAATGGCGGGAAACGTGTCCCTCCTGCACGGTTCCACACATATGTGTACTTTCCCGCCTAAATGATTGCGGATTGCGGAAACCTGAGAGCGGGAAGCGGCAATGGTAATGGAAGCCTCCGGAACCACATTTTGAATCTGGCGGTACACCCGCTGTACCATAGATTCGTACTCCCCGTTTTCTCCTTTGAAAATTTTAATAAACTGTTTGGAACGGATATCGTTGGACAGCGGCCAGAGCCGTTTTCCCGATCCGCCGGATAATAAGATAATATTCATTTTTCCTGCTCCCTGCCTACCTCTGTGCTCTTACCGGATTATTCAGAAAATCCTCATATGCCAGCCGGATTCCGTCTTCCAGCTCCGTAGAGTATTTCCAGCCCAGTTTCTCTAGTTTTGACACGTCAAGGAGTTTTCTCGGTGTGCCGTCTGGTTTGGACTCATCCCACAGGATTTTCCCCTGGTAGCCCACCACCTCTGCCACCAGCTTTGTCAGCTCCCGGATGGTGAGTTCTCTGCCTGTTCCCACATTCACGGTCTCATTCCCGGAATAATGATTCATCAAAAATACACAGGCGTCTGCCAGGTCATCCACATAGAGAAATTCCCGAAGGGGCGAGCCTGTACCCCAGCAGGTGACTTCCCCTACGCCGCTTTCCTTTGCCTCATGAAAGCGCCGGATTAATGCCGGAAGTACATGGCTGTGGGTGGGATGATAATTGTCATTGGGACCGTATAAATTGGTAGGCATGGCAGAGATATAATCCGTGCCATACTGGCGGTTGAGATACTCGCAGTATTTCAGCCCTGAAATCTTGGCCAGAGCATACGCCTCATTGGTGGGTTCCAGCTGAGATGTGAGCAGGCAGTTCTCTTTCATGGGCTGAGGCGCCATTTGGGGATAAATGCAGGAAGAACCCAGAAACAGCAGTTTTCTGCAGCCGTTTTTCCATGCCTCATGAATCACATTCATCTCCAAAACAGAGTTCTCATACATAAAATCTGCCAGAGCCTCCTGATTCGCCACAATACCGCCCACTTTGGCAGCTGCCAGAAAAACGTATTCCGGCTTTTCTTCTGAAAAGAATTCCTCCACTTCCTGCTGCCTGCACAAATCCAATTCTCTGTGGGTTCTGGTAATGATATTTTGATACCCCTGTTTTTTAAGGGCACGCACAATGGCAGACCCCACCATGCCCCTGTGCCCTGCAACGTAAATCTTCGCTTTCTTATCCATCTTTCCCTTTCATTTTGAAACAGCAGCCATTGCCGCTGCCTCTTGCTGTGCCTTCTTATAGTCATGCCGGGCCATAATCCTCACCAGCTCCTCGTAACTGGTCTTCTGGGGATTCCAGCCCAGAACGGTTTTCGCCTTTGTGGGGTCCCCCAGCAGGTTGTCCACATCCGTGGGACGAAACCATGCTTCATTGACTTCCACCAGGGTTTTTCCCGTTTTCGTATCAATTCCTTTCTCATCAATTCCCGAGCCTTCCCAGCGAAGCTCTATTCCCACAGCCTGAAACGCTTTCTGGGCAAAATCCCGGACTGTGTGCTGTACCCCGGTGGCAATGACAAAGTCCTCCGGTTTCTCATGCTGCAGCATCAGCCACATACATTCCACATAGTCCCTGGCATATCCCCAGTCCCTGAGAGAATCCATGTTCCCCAGCTGGAGCTTCTCCTGCAGCCCGCAGGCAATGCGCCCTGCGGCCAGAGTGATCTTCCTGGTGACAAAGTTTTCCCCCCGCCGTTCAGACTCATGATTGAACAGAATTCCGTTCACCGCGAAAATTCCATAAGCCTCCCGGTACTCTCTGGTAATCCAGAAACCATACTGCTTGGCAGCCGCATAGGGGCTGTACGGGTGAAACGGCGTGTCCTCATTCTGGGGAATTTCCTCCACTTTTCCGTAAAGCTCTGATGTGGATGCCTGATAAAACTTCGTCTTTTCTGTGAGGCCCAGTATCCGGATGGCTTCCAGTATCCGCAAAACTCCCAGTGCATCCACGTCCCCGGAATACTCCGGTGCGTCAAAGGAAACCTGCACATGGGACTGGGCCGCCAGATTATAGATCTCATCCGGCCGCACCAGAGCGATAATCCGTATGAGAGAAGACGAATCTGACAGGTCCCCGTCGTGGAGTCTGACGGCGTGTTCCCGCAGCAGGTGGTCAATCCTCCCGGTATTGGATATGGAAGCCCTGCGGACAATCCCATGGACTTCATACCCCTTTTCTAATAAAAATTCTGCCAGGTAGGAACCGTCCTGCCCTGTAATTCCT
>CANSYV010000206.1 GCA_947651335.1 uncultured Lachnospiraceae bacterium | reverse complement strand
GAAATCTGGCCGGCTCCAGAGAAAAGGCAAAAGCTGTGATTATGTCCGGTGAC
Organism: uncultured Lachnospiraceae bacterium; assembly: GCA_947651335.1. Taxonomy (GTDB): domain Bacteria; phylum Bacillota; class Clostridia; order Lachnospirales; family Lachnospiraceae; genus MGBC164599. The sequence continues at coordinate 4,077 of CANSYV010000206.1, read as the reverse complement.
GTGTATGTGGAGGGGCAGAAAGAGGATAAAGCGGGCACCATGTTTGCGGATACCGTTTCCATTGAGGTGAAGGGCAATCCCCTGCCCTATGTGAGCCGGGGAGGACTGAAGCTGGAAAAAGCTCTGAAGTGCTTTCCCATTCAGCTGGAGGGGAAGGTCTGTATGGATGTGGGGGCTTCCACCGGAGGATTCACTGACTGTATGCTGCAGAACGGGGCGGCAAAAGTATATGCGGTGGATGTGGGCCACGGCCAGCTGGACTGGAAAATCCGCCAGGATGAGCGGGTGGTCTGCATGGAGAGAACCAATATCCGGTATGTGACAAAAGCAGACATCCAGGAAACGGTAGATTTTGTATCCGTGGATGTGTCTTTCATTTCTCTGGAAAAGGTGCTGGGTCCGGTGAGGGAACTGCTTTTGGAAAACGGTGAGGCGGTATGTCTGATTAAACCCCAGTTTGAGGCAGGCAGAGAACAGGTGGGGAAAAAGGGTGTAGTCCGCGACGGGAAGGTACATCAGGAAGTAATCGCCAAAGTGGTCTCCTGCGCCTGCAGGCTGGGGTATCAGGCGGAAAATCTGGAGTATTCCCCGGTAAAAGGCCCGGAAGGAAACATCGAGTATCTGGTTCACCTGACAAAAGCACCGGCCGGGGCGGATGCTTTTTTACGGGAACAGGTGGAGGATGTTGTCCGCAGGGCACATGAGGCTCTTGATAAAAAGCGGTGATGACGAGGAATTATGGATAAGTTTTATATCATAACGAATGGGGAAAAAGACCCGGGAATGCAGGTTACCCTGCAGGTGGCAGCCTATCTGGAAAAACACGGGTGCTTCTGCGATATACGAAAGGTATCCGCGAAGCGGGGTGAGGGCGCGTATCATTATACAGATCCCAGCCTGATCCCGGAGCAGACCCAGTGCATTATTGTGCTGGGAGGGGACGGCACGCTTCTGCAGGCAGCCAGGGATGTGGTGCATACGAAAATTCCTTTATTCGGAATTAACATGGGCACTCTGGGCTATCTGGCTGAGGTGGACAGGCAGGGAATCTGGCCGGCGCTGGATAAGCTGATTGGCGGTGATTATGAGATTGAGGAGCGGATGATGCTGCAGGGCACCGTATATCATGAAGGGAAAGAGACAGGAAGCGGCATTGCCCTGAATGATATTGTGATCAGTCGTGACGGGCCTCTGCGGGTGATCTGTCTGCGCAATTACGTAAACGGGGGATATCTCAATGAATACAATGCGGACGGCATGATTATCGCCACCCCTACAGGTTCTACCGGTTACAGTCTGTCCGCAGGGGGCCCCATTGTCTCCCCCGGCGCCTGCATGACAGTGATCACTCCGCTGGCGCCTCATACATTAAATTCTCGCAGCATTATACTGCCGGGAGAGGACGTTATCACAGTGGAAATGGGAGAAGGACGCCGGCAGTCCCGGGCGTCGGGTCTGGCGGCCTTCGACGGTGATACTTTAGTACCCATGGAGACCGGAGACAAAATTGTGATTGAGAAGGCCCAGGCCAGTACCAGGATTATTAAAATGAGCGATTTGAGCTTTGTGGAAGTCCTGCGCCGGAAAATGAGTAATCATTAGTTGGAGTTTGAAATGAAGCTGCAAAGGCAGAAAAAAATCATAGATTTGGTGGAAGAATTTGAAATCGAGACTCAGGAGGAGCTGGCCCAGAGGCTTCAGGAAGCTGGGTATGCGGCTACCCAGTCAACCATATCCAGGGATATCCGGGAACTGAATCTGCAGAAAAACGCGAACGGCAGGGGAAAACTGGTCTATACGTCTGCACAGGAGCGGGGAAATGACACGGATGGAAGAAATTTCAGGGTTTTCCGCGAGGCGTTTGTGTCTGTGGATGTGTCCCAGAATATTCTGGTGATACGGACAGCCTCCGGGATGGCCATGGCTGCGGCAGCCGTTTTGGATGAGTTGAAATGGGAGGAAGTTCTTGGCTGTATTGCGGGAGACGATACGATTATGTGTGTGGTAAAAGACGCGCAGTCCAGCAGTCTGGTTATGGACAGACTGCAGTCTTTATTAGAGGAGACAAAGTAGAAGACCCAGGAGGAATGCCGGATGTTGGTGAATTTGCATGTGAAAAATTTAGCTCTGATACGGGAGGAAGAGGTGGAATTCCAGCCGGGGCTGAATATATTGACGGGTGAGACAGGAGCGGGAAAATCCATTCTGCTGGGCTCTGTCCAACTGGCTCTCGGAGGGAAAATGTCCCGGGAGATGATACGGGAAGACGCGGAGTATGCGCTGGTGGAACTCACTTTTCAGGTGGAAGACCCCAGGATTGTGAAAGCCCTGGAAGAGCTGGAGGTGTACCCGGAGGACGGACAGGTGTGCATTGCCCGGAGGATGACGGGGAAGAGGAGCGTGAACCGGATTAACGGGGAAACCCGCACTGCCGCCCAGATGCGGTCTGTGGGAGCCCTGCTTTTGGATATTCACGGCCAGCATGAGCACCAGTCTCTCTTAAACCGCAGGCGGCAGCTGGATATTCTGGACGAGTATGGAAAGGAAAAAATTGCCCCGGCCAGGGCGAAAGCCGCCTCTGCTTTTCAGGCTTATCAGAAATTATACAGACAGCTCCATGAGGATCACATGGACGAAGAACAGAGGAAAAGGGAGCTTTCTTTTCTGGAGTTTGAGCTGAAGGAATTAGAAGATGCCAATCTGCAGCCAGGCGAAGATGAGGAACTGGAGAAGCAGTATCGGAAACTGAGCAATGGGAAAAAGATTCTGGAGACATTAAACCAGGTACATAACTGTACAGGATATGACGCACCGGCCGGGGCCGGCGACAGGCTGGGGGAGGGCCTTCATTTGTTTTCGGGTCTGTCTGCTCTGGATGAAGATCTGGCCCCTCTGGAGGAAATGCTCATAGATATCGACGGCCTGCTCAATGATTTTAACCGGGAATTGACAGACTATCTGTCTGAATGGGAATTTGATGAGGAAAAGTATTATCAGATCGAACAGCGTCTGGATCTGATCAACCACTTGAAAACAAAATATGGTAATTCTGTAGAGGAAATCCAGAAATACCAGCAGAAACAAAAAGAAAAATTAATAAAACTCCAGTCTTATGAAGAATATAAACAGGAAATGGAGCAGAAACTAGAAGAAAAGAGCCGGGATTTGAAACAGAAATGTAATATTTTGACAAAATACCGGAAGGAATATGCCCGGCAGCTGGAACAGGGAATCCAGGACCATTTAAAAGACCTGAACTTTCTCAATGTGGATTTTGCCATTGAGTTTACGAAACAGCCTTATGGGGCAAATGGGGCGGACCAGGTGGAATTTATGATCGCAGTGAATCCCGGAGAACCGAGAAAACCCTTTGACAAAGTGGTGTCCGGCGGGGAGCTGTCCAGAATCATGCTGGCGGTAAAAACCCTTCTGGCAGATAAAGACCAGGTGGAGACTCTGATTTTTGATGAGATTGATACAGGAATCAGCGGAAGAACGGCACAGAAAGTTTCTGAAAAAATGGCCTATATCGGCACACAGCGGCAGGTGATCTGTATTACCCATCTTCCCCAGATCGCGTCCATGGCAGATGCCCACTATGTAATTGAAAAGAAGCAGCAGGGAGAGGACACCATCACACACATTCATCTGCTGAATCAGGAGGAAACAGTGACAGAGCTGGCCAGGCTTCTGGGAGGTGCCCAGATAACCCAGCGGGTTTTGGACAGTGCCAGAGAGATGAAAGAATTGGCAGGCAAACAAAAAAATTCAAGACTGAAATTATGATATTATCACATACTAAGAGAGTGTATACGGCGGTATATGCTTTTTCTTTTGCAATCATTAGATTTCTGATGAAGGGATGTGTGATAAATAATGAGTCGGAAAAAAAGAATAAGGAAGGTTCTGTGGATACTGGCTCTGGCGGGGACCATACTTTTTACCTGTATGGGATACTGGGAGATACGCGATCGTCTGCCGGATCAGCTGAATATGGTGGAGGGACGGGAACAGGAATGTCTGGAACAGAAGATGGCGGAAAATGGCGAGCTGGCAGATGACAGTAAGAATCAGGTG
>CANSYV010000205.1 GCA_947651335.1 uncultured Lachnospiraceae bacterium | reverse complement strand
CAATCCACTGCACTCTCCTGTCCATTTGTTGCCAATAAAGCTCCAGGATACCATATTCTTTGTTGACAGTATATTCTGGAAATTCCCTTGACAGAACCGGGGAATGGTGATACATTTATTGTTATATCCGAGCAAAATGCTAGGGTTTAATGAGGGCTGAAAAGGCAGGGAAAACGGATGAAGCTATCGACAAAGGGAAGATATGGGCTGAGGGCATTAATTGACCTGGCAGTTTACAGTGGAGAGGAGGCTGTTTCCATACAGAGTATTGCCAAAAGGCAGAATATTTCCGACCGCTATTTGGAGCAGCTGATGGGGAAACTGCGCAGGGCAGGGCTGGTGGTCAGCATCCGGGGTGCAGGCGGGGGATACCGCCTGGCCAGACCGGCAGGTGAAATATCGGTGGGGGAAGTGCTCCGCGCGCTGGAGGGGAACCTGGATGCGGTTACCTGTCCGGGTACAGAAGAAGGCCCGGGGTGTGAAGACGCGGATTTATGTGTGACCCGCTATGTGTGGAAACGGATTAATGACAGCATCACTCAGGCTGTGGATACGATTATGATTGAACAGCTTGTGGAGGAAAGCCGGAGAATCCGGGAAGAAAAAGGAAAAGTCGGCACTCAGCCGTGTGGAAACTAGGCATGGGGCGAAAATGGAGGTTATAGCGATGAACAAGATCATTTATCTGGATAATGCGGCGACCACGAAAGTGGCACCGGAAGTTGTGGAGGCCATGGTGCCATATTTTTCAGAAAACTATGGGAATCCGTCCAGTATCTATGAGCTGGCAGGAGCCAGCAAGGAGGCAGTATCCCGTTCCAGGGAAACCATTGCGAAAATTCTGGGAGCAGAGGCGAAGGAGATCTATTTTACAGGATGCGGCACAGAAGCAGATAACTGGGCAATCGTGGGGGCTTTCGAAGCGTATAAAGATAAAGGCAGTCATATTATTACCACAAAGATTGAACACCATGCGGTTCTGAACACCTGTGAATATCTGGAGAAGATGAGGAAGGCAAAAGTCACTTATCTGGATGTGGATGAAAATGGCCTTGTGCGGCCGGAGGAAGTGGAAAAAGCCATTACACCGGAAACCATACTCATCTCTGTGATGTACGCCAACAATGAAATCGGAACCATACAGCCCATTAAAGAGATCGGGCAGATTGCCAGAAAGCACGGCATATTGTTTCACACCGACGCGGTACAGGCATTTGGACAGCTTCCCATTCAGGTGGACGACGACTGCATTGATATGCTCAGCTCCAGCGCCCATAAAATCAACGGGCCGAAAGGCATGGGATTTTTGTATATCCGAAAGGGCGTGAAAATACGTTCCTTTATCCACGGAGGAGCCCAGGAGAGAAAACGCAGGGCAGGAACGGAGAATGTGGCAGGCATTGTGGGCTATGCCTGTGCGGCAAAGCGTGCTGTGGACAGTATGGAAGAAAGGACGAAAAGGGAGAGAAACCTGAGAAATTATCTGGTTAACCGGATTATGAACGAGATTCCTTATGTGCGGCTCAACGGCGACCCTGAAAAACGTCTGCCCAATAATGTGAATGTGAGTCTGCAGTTTATCGAGGGAGAATCCCTGTTAATCATGCTGGATATGGAGGGCATTTGCGTTTCCAGCGGCTCTGCCTGCACGTCCGGTTCTCTTGACCCGTCCCACGTTCTGCTGGCTATCGGGCTGCCCCATGAGATTGCCCATGGTTCTCTGCGGATGACACTGGGAGAGGACACCACGAAGGAAGAACTGGATTATGTGGTAGAAAAGCTGAAAGGCATTGTGGAACATCTGAGGGCTATGTCGCCCCTTTATGAAGATTTTGTGAAAAACGGGAAAAAATAATAAATTATATACCAATCGGAGGGAAAAAGATGTATAGTGAAAAGGTAATGGATCACTTTCAGAATCCAAGAAATGTAGGAGAGATTGAAGATGCAAGCGGTGTGGGCACTGTGGGAAATGCCAAATGCGGAGATATCATGAGGATTTACCTGGATATTGATGAGAATCAGGTGATCCATGACTGTAAGTTTAAAACATTTGGATGCGGGGCGGCTGTTGCCACCAGCAGTATGGCCACAGAGCTGGTGAAAGGCAAGACCATACAGGAGGCCATGGAAGTGACCAATAAGGCGGTTATGGATGCGCTGGATGGACTTCCCCCTGTGAAAGTGCATTGTTCATTATTGGCAGAGGAAGCTATACATGCGGCTTTGTGGGATTACGCAGAGAAGAATCATATTCAGATAGAAGGTCTGGAAAAGCCTAAGACAGATATCCACGAGGGCGAGGAAGAACAAGAGGAAGAGTATTAGATGGCAGGAAAAAAAGTGGTGGTAGGCATGTCCGGAGGAGTGGATTCCTCTGTGGCGGCCTGCCTGCTGCAAAGGGCCGGGTATGAGGTGGTCGGCGTTACCATGCAGATCTGGCAGGAGGAAGAGTCCACGGCGGCGGAGGAAAATGGCGGATGCTGCGGTCTGGACGCTGTGGAAGATGCCCGCCGGGTGGCGCAGATACTGGGAATTCCCCATTATGTGATGAATTTCAAACGGGAATTTAAAAAATGGGTGATTGACTATTTTACAGAAGAATATAGAAAGGGCAGAACCCCCAATCCCTGTATTGCCTGCAACCGCCATGTGAAATGGGAAGCTCTTTTAAAGAGGAGTCTGGACCTGGGGGCGGATTATATCGCTACTGGACATTATGCCAGGATAAGGCTTCTGGAAAACGGGCGGTATGCGGCTGTATCTGCAGTCTCAGAGGGAAAAGACCAGACGTATGCCCTGTATAATCTGACCCAGCATCAGCTGGCCCATACACTGATGCCTGTGGGAGATTATGATAAAGAGGAGATACGCCGGCTGGCCCTTCAGGCCGGTCTTCCCATTGCCAATAAGCCGGACAGCCAGGAGATCTGCTTTGTGCCTGACAAAGATTACGCGGGATTTATCGACAGGGAGCTGCAAAAGCCGGTACCTCCGGGAGACTTTGTGGACATGGAGGGAAATGTGATTGGCAGGCACAGGGGGATTACCCATTATACCATCGGACAGCGCAAGGGCCTGGGGCTGGCTATGGGGCATCCGGTATTTGTAGCGGCTATCCGTCCTGAGTCCAATCAGGTTGTCATCGGAGAGTCCGCGGATATTTTTTCTTCCGGACTTCGCTGCAGCCATTTAAACCGGATGGCCTGTGAAGAATTTGAAGAAAATATGGAAGTGACGGCGAAAATCCGCTACAATCATACAGGAGCAGCCTGCCGCATCCACAGAATTTCCCAGGATGAGGCGTATTGCCGTTTTGAGGAACCCCAGAGAGCCATTACGCCGGGACAGGCGGTGGTTTTTTATGGGGATGGGGGGCTGGTTCTGGGCGGCGGAACCATTGAGGAAGCCTTATAAAGATCAGATTCAGAAGATAATCAGAAGATAACGGAGTGGGCGTATGACAGGATTGACACAGGAACAGGTGCGCAGACAGATTGAAGAAGGCAATGTGAATGTCAATGAAAATCCAAATACCAGGACGTATAAGCAGATTATTCTTGAGAATAGTCTGACCTTTTTTAATTTTATCAATGCAGTGCTCCTGGTGATGGTGTTATTGGTGGGCTCTTATAAAAATGCCGCTTTCGTGATGATCATTGTGATCAATACGGTGATTGGCATTATACAGGAAATCCGCGCGAAAAAAACACTGGATAAACTGGCGATTTTAACGGCCAGTAAGTCGACAGTCATCAGAGATGGGAAAGAACAGGTGATTTCCACAGAGGAACTGGTGCTGGGTGATGTGGTGCTCTTAAAAGCAGGAGATCAGATTCCCGCGGACGCAGTGGTGCAGGAAGGAAGTCTGGAGGTAAACGAATCCCTGCTCACCGGTGAGACGGATACCCTGGTAAAGAATTCCGGTGGTGATTTGTTTTCCGGGAGCTTTGTCACTTCCGGACAGGCATACTGCCAGGTAGTCCATGTGGGAAAAGAAAATTACGCGGCCAGGATTACCGGAGAGGCCAAGGAGTTCCGCAGACATCATTCAGAGCTGAGGGATTCCCTGAATAAAATCTTGAAAGTGATCAGTATCATTATTCTCCCTCTGGGCATTGCTCTTTTTTACAAACAATTCTA
>CANSYV010000204.1 GCA_947651335.1 uncultured Lachnospiraceae bacterium | reverse complement strand
GCGGTGCGCTTTTTCACCGCTCATAATCCACTCTGGCGGGTATTTAAAATATAGTCCAATAACTGGGAAAAACTCCCCTTAGGGTATTTTGACAAATCCTTATTCTCCCTGTTAATCAGACAGTCTGTCATCAGAAACACCTGCATCCCCGCAGTCTCTGCCGTCATATCATCTCTCACATCGTTGCCCGCCATCAGGCATTCTTCCGGCCGGACTCCCAGTTTCTGTGAGATCTCTCTATAATAATCTGGGTTGGGTTTACAGTATTTTGTGTTCTCATATGTAGTGCGAAGGACAAATTCTTCCGGCTCAATTCCCGCCCAGCGGATGCGGGCTTCAATAGCCTCCGCCGGAAAAATAGGGTTGGTGGCCAGCACCAGCCGGTACCCTGCGTCTTTCAGCTTTCCCACCGCCTGCGCCGCCTGGGGATTGTAACCGCAGAACTCCCTGGTCCGCATAAATTCATTGCTGTAAAAATCGTCAAAGACCCCTTTGTCTTTCTCAGTCTTTTCCTCCCCGTACACTGCTGAAAACACTTTCCAGAAAGCCTGCTCATTCCATTGGCTTCCGTCATTTTTCACCATCGCCGCAGTCCCGTCCCACACTGTCTTTGTGAACTGTTCTGGTTCATAGCCATAAGGGGCAAACTTTCTCACCAGCTCACGAAAATAACCTTTTGTAAAATTGTCCTGGTCCATGGGAAGCAGGGTTCCGTCCATATCAAACAAAATTGTTGTGATCATTGTCGTCTTATCGTTCCTTTCAGCCGTCATCCAACGTAATTTTTTGTATATCATACCACAATATTAAAATGATTTCCAGCAGCGTAAGCCGCAATAAGCCGCCAGACCCGGAATTTCATATTGAATTTTAGCAGGTGAAATGCGATAATGTATTTATTGTCACTGTTTACTCCAGCCTTAAGGAACTGTAAAGACGGCATAGGTTATTTACATACAGTTCCTGACACGCTTCACAATGAAATGGGGAATTTATATGAATAAACATATTCTTCAGCAATATACTGTTATTGTTGATTTTCTCGGTAAAACTCTGGGCCCGGATTATGAGGTCGTCCTCCAGGACCTGGACCCGAAACATCAGGCAATCGTGGCGATCGCCAATGGCCATGTCAGCGGACGGACTGTGGGAAGCCCCCTGACCAACACAGCGCTGCACCTGCTCTCCTCTAAAATATACGAAACCCACGATTTCCTGTGCAACTACAAAGGTGTTGCCGCCAACGGCCATGTTCTCCGGTCCTCAACCATGATGATAAAAGATGAAAACAATGAACCTGTGGGATTTTTGTGTATCAATTACGACGACAGCCGCTTCATGGAGCTCCACCAGAAACTCCTGTCCACCATACATCCTGATTCTTTCTTAGAACAGGCACCCATCGACCAGCAGCCCGCATCCGCTGCCGCCGAACAGCCTGCCGCCATGCCCATGACAGAGAGCTTTCCCACAGACATCACACTGCTGATGCAGAAAATTTTCGATGATGTCACCAAAGACCTTGCCACACCCATCACCCGTCTGAATCAGTATGAGCGCAAAGATATCGTACAGAAATTAAATGACCAGGGACTGTTTCAGCTAAAAGGCGCAATCTCCTTTGTGGCCAGACAGTTCTCCTGCTCTACGGCTACTGTGTATCGGTACTTGAGTGAGATTAATGGTTGAAATCCTATTGTACTTCTCTGATTGATATCAGTCCTGCAAAAAGCTATAATATGATTAGAGCGTCAAAAGTCCATTTTCATTGGTGAGATTCGGAAAATCAGCCAGCAAGAGAAATGAGGCCTTTTGACGGTCTAATCATTTGGCTCACGGGTATACAAAGAACAACTTTAAAATCAGGAGGACACTCTCTAAACCAACGCATCATCCCTAAGCACTTCGCCTAAATCACACCGGAGAAGACGCCTCCCCCCAATATAATAAGCTAAAGCCACAAACAGAACGATAGCAGCCGCAAATATGAGAATGGGCAGAACGGGGGCTTCCTCCCAGAACACCCTGGGGTCCAGACAGCTTGCCCGCACCCGGTTTTCGCTTTCCACTGCATACTCGTTTCCAATAAGCTGAACCAGCCTTCTTTCCAGACTGTCCAAATGAGAAAGCCTGGTCTTTTCACTGGAAAAAATCCGAATATAACTGTCTGGTTCCCCGCCTCCCAGCTTCCCGGATATGGATTTCCACATGGTAAGGGGAATAAAATGCACCAGAGCATAGTTTTGGTACTCCTCCCTCAGCCGGGGTACTTTTTCTGTGTAAGACAAAATGGGAATTTCCACCGCCTGGCTGCTCTGACCGTTTTTTCCCTGCCCGCCGTCTGGCCCTGACGCCTTGGAAAGTGCCATGACTGCCGTGCCCTTATCTTTCACGAAAGGAACATACTTTTTATAGCGGAAATTACTGTTCGTACTGTCCCAGATCTGATTGAGCACCACCGCCCCGTCAAGGCTTGGAGCAATGCCACTTTGGGAACAAAAATTCAAAAAGCTGGTATCATCCAATATGACCATGGGAACTTCCACCAAAAAGCCCCCCTCTCCTCTCGGAATTCCCGCCACATCCTCCAGCCCGCCCAGCCCAGCCAGCTCACGGCTCTGCAATTCTTCCGGCAGGACTGTAACTGCTTCTGCTTTCTGATAGACTGCCACATCCTGTATTCCAGAAACTTTCTCCAGTTCCTCTGTCAAATGAAAATCAGCAATCTCCGTATCTTTCAAAGTGATCATAATATCCCACGCATCCTGATAACGCTCAAAATAAGTATATCTGGTGCTGATAGATGAAAGTGTGGTAAACATCAGCATAACAGCAAAGCCCAGAAAAGACAGAAACAGAGATATGGAAGATATTCTCATGGATTTCTTCTGTGCCCTCAGCGCATTCCCGGCAAGTTCCCCCTCCATGCCAAACAGCCTGGATAACATCCGGGAATGTTTCTTTTTCATTAACGGTACACTTCCTGCGTTTCGTATAGCCTCAAGGGGCGTCATCCTGCTCATCTTTCCCGCGGGAATCCATGCGGAAAACAAGACTGTCACAACAGCGGACACCATGGTAACTGCCAATACCGCTGGATGATAATGAAATACGGCCTCCCGGCGTCCTGACACATCGGCCGCAAAATAATTGACCGCCCTCATCAGCCCCCGGCTGATGAAAATCCCCGTCAGACTTCCCAGTATCATAGGCAGGACGGTCAAAACTGCCGCTTCCTGCATCAGACAGATTCTAATCTCCCGGAGAAGCGCCGATGCTGGATAAAATGCCAAACTGATGAATCCGGGCATTCATGGACACTTCAAAGGAATTGCGGATGATCAAAACCAGGGAAGCAATCACAATCACCAGAATTGCCAGATACAGCGTTAAAAGCATAGGCGGCTCTGGATCTTCCGGGTCGTATATCAAATATCTGGACAACAGAAGCGAATGATACCGGACAGAATCTTCTCTCAGTCCAAGCATTCCTCACCCTAATTGGTAACTACATCTCGAAACAGGGCTAAAAACCGCCATAGAATGCTTCGATTGCCTGTGCAATAAATTCCGCCGCCCCCTCTCCATACTGTTTATCTATCTTGGATTTTGTGGGCTCTGTGTTTTGGAACCATGCAAGATATTTCATCATGCCGGATTCTTCCTTTATCTGTGTAAGCTGCTTCATCACAAAACCGTATTCACCGACCAACTCCTTTACTTCAAAAGAATCCGGGGGACAGTTTTTCTTCCCGGCAAGTTTTTTCATGACCGCTTCGATACGCCTGCCATAGCTTTTTGCTATATCCCTACCTAACGGATGGGCGGCTGCCTCCTGATAGGCTTCCTTTCCGCCGTACCACTCCATTACCTTTGCATATTTTTTCTGCATATCTTCCGATGACACTACATCCATATAATGTTTTTTCCATTCCTCAACGCCTCCAAATTCATCTACGGCAAGCTGGCGTATCTTTTCCGGCATACGTTCATAAGTCTGCCGGAACATTTCTTCAATTTCTTTTCTGTCAAAAATCGCAAAATCCATTCTATTATCTCCTTTCAAAATCCTGTCAATGCTGGCGATCAGGCGTTCCATATATCTGCCACATTTACTATAGTTAATTCCGAGTAGTTATTGGGCTTT
>CANSYV010000203.1 GCA_947651335.1 uncultured Lachnospiraceae bacterium | reverse complement strand
GCCAGACATGGAATTATCCTGGCAAAAAGCCAGCCTGCAAAAAAATATGGTGTCTGTACAGGGGAGACCATTGGACAGGCAAGAGTGAAATGTCCTCAGCTGTATATGGTGCCGCCCAATTATAGTCTGTATCAGCGGTGTTCCCGTGCATTCCAGGAAATCTTGAAAGAGTATACACCGGATGTGGAGCCTTACAGTATTGATGAGTGTTATATGGATATGACAGAAACACTGCATTTATTTGGAAAGCCTTTGGAGACAGCAGATGAAATACGCGGACGGATTGAGCGGGAGCTGGGGTTTACGGTAAACATTGGAGTTGCTTCTAACAAACTTCTGGCGAAAATGGCGTCAGAATTTCGCAAGCCCAATTATACCCATAGTCTGTTTCCATGGGAAATTCAGGAGAAAATGTGGCCGCTGCCGATATCCCAGTTGTTTTTTGTAGGCAGAGCAGCCAGGCGCAAGCTGGAAATGCTGGGAATCAGCACAATTGGAGAACTGGCTGCGGCAGATCCTGCGCTTTTGAAACCGGTGCTGCACAAACACGGAGAACAGATATGGAATTTTGCAAATGGACGGGATAGTGCAGAGGTGAGGGCAGAAGCACCTGTTAACAAAGGATTTGGGAATTCTACCACTGTTGCGTTTGATGTGAAAGACCGGGAGACAGCCAGGAAAGTACTTTTGGCGCTGGCAGAGACTGTGGGGTCAAGACTGCGCAGCCACAAAGTGAAAGCAGAAGTGATTGCAGTGGGAATTAAAAGCTATGATTTTCATTATTCCAGCCATCAGATGGTTATGCCTAATCCCACCAATATCACATGGGAGCTTTATCAATATGCATGTCAGCTCTTTGACCAGCTATGGGACAAGAAAACGCCTCTGCGCCATCTGGGGATTCACACTCAGAGGATACGGGATGGGGCTGAACCCCGCCAGATGAATCTGTTTGACAATGGAAACTACGAGAGATTGGAAAAGCTGGATGAGACAATTGATGGTATCCGTAGAAAATATGGCATTGACGCTGTGAAACGGGCCGTATTTCTGGAGGGAGCCATTGACCATTTATCTGGCGGGATTTCACGGGAGAAACGGACAGCAGATTACAGCAGACAGAAAATAGAATAGACACGCTCTAGGGGGAGATGTATGTGATGGGAATGGGAATTGGGATTCACGCAGAGCATCCGGATGTGGGAAAGGTGCAGGGGTGCCAGGAGCCTGTGGCGTGCGGTGTGTGGTTTACCAGCAATGGGGAACCGCTTCCGAAAATGTTAAAGTTCAAAGGAGAAGACGGGGAAATTTATACCCTGGACCACATACAGATACATGCCAGGGAGAAGAAATATTTTTGTGGAATTCTGGCGGTTGAGTACAGGTGCAGTACCCTGTGGGGCGGGCGTACCTGGGTATTCCGGCTCTTATTTTATCCGGAAGAGTGCCGATGGAACATTATATGGGAGACACCTGTGGTTTCAAAAAGCATCTGAACGGGATTTTATAGGATACTGTAAAGGGAAGGATTTGGAATGAATCAAAAGAGCAAAATCATTTTATGGGTAATCAATCTGATGGCCTGTGCTGACCCAGGCATTCTTGCCAGTCTGGCAGGACGGGAGAATTTTGTGCCTCTTCTTATCTACCGCATAGCAATGCCTCTGGTCTGGGGAATATTGTGGGTAGTGTTTTCCAGGATGTTTAAAGCCAGCTCCTGGAACAAAGAGACGAAGAAGAATGCCAGGACGATGATGCTGGCCATGCTGGCTCTCAATGTAATCTCTGTGTCTGCAGCTCTGAGCCGATGGGGAAATCTGGCAGTCTACTCCCTGATTTTGACAGGAATATATCTGGGGAAGATTGTGGAGCGGAAAATATAATTGGAGGGTGGATATTTTATGGTTCCTGGGACCGGAATAACCAGCCAATCGGGACTGTGCAGTACAGGAAAGGTGAATGTTTGTGAGGTGGAAATGTTAAAAATATCGGGAAAGTCTGTGAGTAAGGGAACTGTTCTTGGCCCTGTAGTGGTGTGGAACCCCCAGGTCCGGCATGTGGAGAAGAAGGCGGCGGATTCTCAGGCAGAAACGGCCAGATTGAAAAAGGCGCTGGAGCAGGCTGAGGTACAGCTTCAAATGCTCTGCCACAAGGCTGAACAGGAAATGGGAAAATCCAGTGCTTCTATTTTTGAAGCACATTTAATGATATTGAAAGATGAGGAGTACCTGGAAACAATTGGTCATACAATCCGCACGGAAAAAGTAAATGCGGAGTATGCGGTGTGGACAGCAGGAGAGAGGTTTTCACGGATGTTTGCGGATATGGATGATGATTACATGAAAGCCAGAGCCGCGGATATCAGGGATATTTCCGGCCGTCTGGTGGAAAATCTCATGGGCGGGGAGCTCCGGGGGCCGGATTTGACAGAGCCGGCGGTTCTTGTGGCAGATGACTTAAGCCCCAGTGAGACTATGCACATAGACCGTGGAAAAGTCCTGGCATTTGTGACTGTACACGGCTCGGCTGCCTCTCATACGGCGGTTCTGGCAAGAATGATGGGGATTCCTGCTCTGGCAGGAGTGCCTGTGGATTTGGACAGGCTGTATGAGGGGATGACGGCGGTTGTGGATGGAGACTGCGGACAGGTAATATTTGAGCCGTCAGAAGAAGTGCGTAAGCAGGCAGAGGCCAAAATGCAGGCTGAGAGGGAGCAGAAGCGCCTTCTCCAGAAATTAAAAGGAAAAGAGAGTATCACGCTGGATGGAAAGAGGATTTCTCTGTGTGCCAACATTGCCCACATAAGCCATATGGAGGCAGCATTGGAGAACGACGCAGAAGGGGCCGGGCTGTTCCGAAGTGAGTTTTTGTATATGGACAGGCCGGATTTTCCCACAGAGGAAGAACAGTTCCAGGTGTACCGCCAGGCAGTTCAGGCCATGGATGGGAGAAAAGTCATCATCCGGACTTTGGATATGGGCGCTGATAAACAGGCAGATTATTTCAAACTGGAGAAAGAGGAAAATCCGGCCATGGGTTACCGGGGAATCCGTATCTGTCTGAAGCAGACGGATATTTTTAAGACGCAGCTGAGAGCACTGCTGCGGGCTGCAGTCTATGGAAATCTTTCTATTATGTATCCCATGATTATCTCAGTGGAAGAAGTGGGGAAGATACAGGAACTTGTGCAGGAAGTGCAAAAAGAACTGGAAGAAAAACAGATTCCATGCAGGCTTCCTGAGCAGGGGATTATGATAGAGACTCCGGCAGCTGTGATGGTCAGCGATGAACTGGCAGAACTGGTGGATTTTTTCAGTATCGGGACCAATGATCTGACTCAATATACCCTGGCAGTGGACAGACAGAATGGAAAACTGGAAGATTTCTATCAGCCCCATCACAAGGCAATTTTGAGGATGATTCAGATGGTGGTGGAAAATGCCCATAAACGTGGGATATGGGTGGGAATCTGCGGTGAGCTGGCTGCAGATTTGGAGCTGACAGAAGTCTTTCTCCGGATGGGGGTGGATGAATTATCCATGGCGCCTTCTATGGTGTTGAAAGTGAGAGAGGTGGTACGGGGGCTGAATCTTTCCGGGATTTTATGACAACAGCGGCCTCCATTGATAAGTCTTGAGTATAACTTATCAATGGAGGCCGAAGATTTACGAAATTACGGTGGGGATTATTCCCCCATAACCTGAAAAACAATCTCCCGATGCCGGTCTCTGGTATCACACTCAACCAAAGTCAGATTCTGCCAGGGTCCGATTGTAATACGGCCATCCACGAATGGGATGGTAATAAACGGCGAGAGAAGTGCGGATTTAATATGGCTGGAGCCGTTGTCATCGTGCCAGGTGTCATGATGCTTATAATGGATAACACGGCCGTCTTCATCCCGGTAAGGAGAGAAAACGTCCATAGCTTCCTTTAGATCTTTCGTCACCATTCCAGGTTCAAATTCAAGTGTTGTGAGTCCGGCCACACCTCCGGTGGTGAAACCTGTGATAATTCCGGCACTGATATGATGCTTTTCACAGGCTTCTGTGACTGCGGCCTGGAAATCCTTTGTAACGTCGATCATGCCCATGTGGGCTTTTGTGTGGTAATCTTTTGTTTTTGTATAAACTGCCATGAGTGGATACCTCCTTC
>CANSYV010000202.1 GCA_947651335.1 uncultured Lachnospiraceae bacterium | reverse complement strand
CGGATGCCTCTTTAAAAAATTATAATGGGAAAGATATCTGCAAAAGGCTGAACATAGATACGAAGATTTACAAGGAGAGGGCTCTGATGGCAAATATCTCCTCTGCGAAAGATGAAATGATCGGGCCGGAGGAATATGAGGAGAGGAATCTGGGGGATGTGAATAAGAGAAAAATTGCCCAGGTGTACAAAGAGTATCAGGCGCAGCT
This sequence comes from uncultured Lachnospiraceae bacterium, assembly GCA_947651335.1. Lineage (GTDB taxonomy): Bacteria > Bacillota > Clostridia > Lachnospirales > Lachnospiraceae > MGBC164599. Next base: position 3,948 of record CANSYV010000202.1, on the reverse strand, counting down.
GAAGAAAAATAATGCGCTGGATTTCGACGATTTGATTGTGAAAACTGTGGAATTATTTATATCCTGTCCGGACGTGCTGGAATCTTATCAGGACAGGTTCCAGTATCTGATGGTGGATGAGTATCAGGATACCAATACCGCCCAGTTCCGTCTGATTGCTCTGCTGGCGCAAAAATACAGGAACCTGTGCGTGGTGGGGGATGACGACCAGTCCATTTATAAATTCCGTGGGGCGAACATCAGAAATATTCTGGGCTTCGAGGAGGTTTTCCCGGACGCGGCAGTGATCCGCCTGGAACAGAACTACCGTTCCACACAGAATATCCTGGACGCGGCCAATCAGGTGATACGCAATAATAAAGGAAGAAAGAGCAAAACTCTCTGGACAGAAAATGTGACAGGGGACCCTGTGAACTTCCGGCAGTTTTCCACAGGGTATGAGGAGGCAGAGTACATAGCTGACGATATTTACAAGAAAGCGAAAAACGGTGTCTGCCGGTACAGTGACTGCGCCATCTTGTACAGGACTAACGCCCAGTCCCGTCTTTTTGAGGAAAAACTGCTCATGGGGAATATCCCGTATAAACTGGTGGGGGGAGTGAACTTCTATGCCCGCAGGGAAATCAAAGATTTACTTTCCTATTTAAAGACTGTGGATAATGCCCAGGATGATCTGGCCGTCAGCCGGATTATCAATGTGCCCAAACGGGGAATCGGGGCGACGACCATTGCCAGGATACAAAATTATGCGGCAGAGCAGGATATGAGTTTTTATGAGGCCCTGAAAATCGCGGGGGAAATCCCGTCCCTGGGCAGGGCGGCGGCGAAAGTAGAGCCGTTCGTGACTTTTATACAGACTCTTAGGAGCCAGCTGGAATATCTGACTGTCACCCAGCTTCTGGAGACGATCATAGAGCAGACAGGGTATGTCAAGGAGCTGGAGGCTGAGGGGACAGATGAGGCAAAAGGGCGGATTGAGAATATCGACGAATTGATTTCCAAAGCAGCGGCTTACGATGAAGACGCAAGGCATCCCAGCCTGGGAGAATTTCTGGAGCAGGTGGCCCTTGTGGCGGACATTGACACGGTAGAAAGCGGCCAGGACCGGGTGCTGCTGATGACCCTTCACAGCGCGAAAGGACTGGAATTTCCCCATGTTTATCTGGCAGGCATGGAGGATGGGATATTTCCCAGTTATATGACCATTGTCTCCGATGACCCGGATGATATGGAGGAAGAACGGCGGCTGTGCTATGTGGGTATCACCAGAGCCATGGAAAATCTTACGCTGACCAGTGCCAGACAGAGAATGATTCGGGGACAAACGCAATATAATAAACTATCCCGTTTTGTCAGGGAGATACCGCAGGAACTGCTTGATACAGGGAAGACGGAAGTACGGACAGCCCAGGCAGCTCAGAGGGGAAAGGATGCGTACAGCCAGGTAAAACGTGACTTTAAGGCAGCGGCATTTCAACAGCCCAGGCAGTTTCGGGGAGAAACCAGTGGAACATTGGATTATAAAGAGGGAGATACCGTGCGCCATAAGAAATTCGGCGTGGGAACGGTTACATCCATTGTGAACGGAGGCAGGGATTATGAAGTGACGGTGGATTTTGAGAGGGCAGGTGTGAAAAAAATGTTTGCCAGTTTTGCAAAACTGGAGAGGGTCTGAGAATATGTGCTGAAATTTATAAAGAAAAACGTGGTAAAATCTTATGCAAGGTGGTATAATATGTTCTATCAGCTAATAGTCAAGTTCCGCAACTGGAACAAAAAAGGAGAGAGGAAGGTCGTGACCATGAATAAGATTGATGACTTAGTAACCGTTCTGAAAAAGAGAGAAGACGAAAGAACCAAATGTGCGATTCTCTGGATTCTGGCGATTATTGGGGCGGCAGCGGCAGTAGCAGGCATTGCTTACGGCGTATACCGGTTCTTTACACCGGATTATCTGGAAGATTTCGAAGAAGACTTTGGCGATGATTTCGACGATTACTTCGAGGACGAAGAAGAATAGAATGATTAGAGCGTTAAAAGCCCATTTTCATTGGTGAGATAATTTTTCGAAGATTCGTGCCGCAAGATATGCAGTCGATGCGGTGCATCGGCGTAATATCTTGTGGTGCGAAGATTCAGAAAATCAGCCATCAAGGGAAATGAGGCTTTTGACGGTCTAATCATAGAATACAGGATATGGGAGAGGCGGACCAGGCAGAGCGATGACAGCTCTGCCTGTTTGTCGTGTTAAGAAACTGTAGGAAAATAAGTGCAGCTGTGAAAGTAATGAACAGTTGGAAAAGTTTGAGTAGAATCTGTCGGGAGGATCTTTATGAAAAAAGGTGAAATCTATGAAGGCCAGGTGGAAAAGGTACAATTCCCCAATAAAGGCGTTATTAAAATAGAAGACAGCAATGTATTTGTGAAAAATGTCATACCAGGCCAGGTGGTACGGTTTTATGTGAAAAAGAAGCGGAAAGGCCGGGCGGAAGGCCAGCTGGTGGAAGTTGTGAAACCATCCGCGCTGGAGACCAGGCCGCCGGTGTGCAGCATTTTCCCCGCATGCGGCGGCTGCACCTATCAGACCATGTCCTATGAGGCCCAGCTGCAGATGAAGGAATCCCAGGTCAGGGAGATGCTGGATTCTGTGGTAGAAGGTGACTATGAATTCCAGGGAATTCTCAGAAGCCCGCAGGAATTCGGCTACAGGAACAAAATGGAGTTTTCATTTGGCGACGAAAAAAAGGACGGGCCTCTGACCCTTGGTCTCCACAGGAAAGGAAGCTGGCACGATGTCCTCACGGCGGGAGACTGCCAGCTGGTCCACAGGGATATGACGGATATTTTAAACAGTACACTTGAGTATTTTACAGAAAACCACATTGGATATTACCATAAAATGCAGCAAAAGGGTTATCTGAGGCACCTGCTTCTGCGGCGGGGCAGTGCCACAGGCGAAATACTGGTGAATCTGGTGACAACCTCCCAGGAATCACACGACCTGACGGCCTGGGCAGAGCGGCTGCTGGCGCTTCCCCTGGAGGGGAAAATCGTAGGAATTCTTCATATATATAATGATTCCATTTCCGACGTGGTGCAGTGTGACAGGCAGGAAATTCTTTATGGGCAAGAATACTTTTTTGAGCAGCTGCTGGGCCTCCGGTTCAAAATCACGCCCTTTTCCTTTTTCCAGCCCAACACAAAAGCGGCTGAGGTGCTCTATGGCGTGGTGAGGGAATACCTTGGGGATGCCTCCGGTATGACCGTATTTGACCTGTACAGCGGCACAGGCACAATCAGCCAGGTGCTCGCCCAGGCAGCAGGAAAGGTGATTGGTGTGGAAATTGTGGAGGAAGCGGTGGAAGCCGCCAGGGAAAATGCCGCCCTCAATGGCGTCCAGAACTGCCGGTTTATTGCGGGGGATGTGCTGAAGGTGCTGGATGAAATCGGGGAGAAACCCGACTGCATCGTCTTAGACCCGCCCAGAGATGGGATACATCCGAAGGCTTTGCCGAAGATTTTGTCTTATGGGGTGGAGCGGGTGGTCTATATATCCTGTAAGCCTGTGAGTCTGGTGAGGGATCTGGCGGTGTTTCAGGAATGGGGGTATGAGGTGGAGAAGTGCGTTTGTGTGGATCAGTTTGGGCAGACGTTTCATGTGGAGTGTGTCGTGTTGATGTCACGGGTCTAAAGTTAGGTGTGTAGGAAGGCTTTGGTTTCAAGGGATTTGTGGCATTTAAGTGCGATTTTACGGCGTTTTTAATCTTGTTAAATGCCGTAAAATTAAGGCTTAGGAAACATATCGAATGGCATAGTTGAGTTGACAGAATGGATATATAATAGGGTTGTGTAGACAGGATTATTGTGGTTGACAGGATTGATGTGATAAGTTAGTATATAGATGTCAGATGTCCAACAATAGTTGATTTCTATACAAATTTTTGATAT
>CANSYV010000201.1 GCA_947651335.1 uncultured Lachnospiraceae bacterium | reverse complement strand
TCTCTCTATCCATTTCGTCTTATTGAGAGAACGATAACACTGAAGCTCTGTCAACGGGAAACGCTCCTGGCGGCCCTCCCATGCGTTCTTTCCAGAAGGAACAAAATGACAGGCTTCATCGAACCGCTCCAGATCAATTTCTTGTTTTCCCAGATCTATCAGGAGCTGGCAGTAGAACTGAATCAGGGGAAGGAAGAGTATTTTAAAAAGAAAGATGCCCTTATTGCGGAATATAAAACGGCCGGCCGGAGGAAGGAAATCCAGCAGGCTCTTTTAGAACTGCACTGGAAAGGAAAGCCGCTGACCGTTCCTGAGGATTTATGCTATGTATATGGCAGTTATTTTGAAGATTATCTTTATGACGTAGATATCTGCCAGAAGTTCGCGGCAAGGAACCGGGAACTGATTGCTGAGATTCTGCTGGACCGCGTGGGCCTTTCTGGAAGCGGGGGATTCCATACAATCCATAATTATATTGATATGGAAGAGCGGATCTTGCGGAAGGGAGCCATTGCGGCCCATGATGGCGAGAAGGTGCTGATACCCATTAATATGAGAGACGGCAGTGTGCTGGCGGTGGGCAAGGGCAATCAGGAGTGGAACTATTCGGCTCCCCATGGAGCGGGACGGGTAATGTCCAGGAAAAAAGCCAAGGCATCTCTTGATATGGACGAATACAGAGAATCAATGAAGGGGATTTACACCACATCGGTAAATGAAACGACTTTGGATGAAGCCCCTTTCGCCTATAAATCACTGGAGGATATTGTTGATGTTATACGGGATTCTGTAGATATTATTGACATTATGAAGCCGATTTATAATTTTAAAGCTTCCGGGGATTAGAGTGTGAATGAATTTTCAAACACGCTCTAGAAATATGGAACACTCGGACCACTTTAGGTGGCCGGGTGTTTTTTGTGTGAAAAGTTGAGAAATGTTATCATTTAAAATCTGGCGATAGGACAATACTTGAGAATAGTTATCATTTAAACCTTTGACAGAAGATTTCGAATATGATAAACTATGCTTGTGTTAGGTAAAACTAACTATAACTGTGGAGGTCTTTAACTAAGATGTGCCTGAAAATAAAAAAATATTATATTGTATATATTGCCCTGCTATTGTTGTTAAGCGGCGGCTGCGGCAAAGAAGAAGTACAGGGAAGTACAGGCGGGGCTCAAGAGGAAATGCAGGAAGCCCAAAGGGAACTATTTGCCATGGATACTTATATGACACTGACGGCTTATGGGGAAAAGTCCCAGGAGGCCTTTTCGATATTGCGATTTATCCCATAATGAAAGCCTGGGGATTTGCGGAGGGCGATTTCAGAGTGCCTTCGGAAGAGACATTGTCAGAGCTTTTGCCTCTCACAGACGCGGGGCTCATCAGATACGACAGTGAGGCGGCGGAGATTTCCTTCGGGACCCAGGGGATGGAGATAGACCTTGGGGGCATAGCGAAAGGGTTTACATCCAACAGGATCATGGATATTTTCCGGGAATGTGGGATACAGAGCGGTCTTGTAAATCTGGGAGGCAATGTACAGACATTGGGCGCTAAGACGGATGGAAGTTTATGGCACGTCTCTATTATAGATCCAATGAATGTGGATGACTATGTGGGAATTCTTTCCGTGGAGGGCCAGGCAGTGGTGACTTCCGGCGGTTACGAACGCTATTTTGAGGAAGAGGGGACGACTTATCATCATATCATCAATCCTCGGACTGGGTATCCGGCAAAAAGCGGGCTGGCTTCCGTGACCGTTATCAGCTCCGATGGAGTACTGGCAGATGGCCTGTCCACTTCATTTTTCATCATGGGCCTGGATAAGGCACAGAAATACTGGAAAGAGCATGACAGAGAATTCGATATGGTCCTGGTGGCGGAAGACGGTACAGTGTATGTAACAGAGAGTATTGCGGAAAGCTTTGAGTCCGAGAAAGACCTTACAGTACTAGTATAACCCGATTTAAATAACCATATGTTTCGCTGGTCTGCTTTCCCGATAGCACAGGCGTAAAAGCCTCAGCGTAGCCCGCTACGCCTGCGTTTTTACACCCGCACTCTCGAAAAAGCATCCTCAGCGAAACAGAACGGTATTTAAATTGGGTTATACTAGAGTCAGACATAGAAAAGGAAGGATGAGAATGAAAAATATATGGAAGGCCGTTCCTTCTCTGGCGCCGGTCCTGGCGGCAGGCGGCGTGACGGTAGGGGCTGCCGCGGCGCTGGGAAATTATACAGTTCCTGCCTATCAGGCGGAGGATTTCCAGATTACTGTGAAAAAGGTGGAAGCTCCGGCGGGAGGGGCAGAGGATGAGAAAGCAGAGCTTTCATCGGAAGAAAGCTCCGAGGACAGCGCTGACAGGCCCAGGGCAAAAGGTTCCTTCAATCTGGAAGATGGGGCTTATGAGGGGACTGGTATGGGATATAGGGGAGAAATAAAAGTCTCTGTCAAGATCCAGGATCAGTCTGTGGATGCCATTGAAGTCCTGGACTACTCCGATGATGAAAGCTTTTTCAGCAGAGCGAGGGAAGGGGTGATCGGCAGTATCCTTTCATCACAGAAGTTGGACGTGGATACGGTATCCGGAGCAACATATAGTTCCAAAGGGATTATCAGTGCTGTAAAAAATGCCCTTACCGGGGAAAAAGATGCCGGTGACGGGGCAAAGAGCGGCGGCCAGACTGGCGGGAATACCGGGGCTGCAGGTCCTGTAACTGTAGGGAAAGGAGATTTTGACTATGAGGACGGGACTTATGAGGGCAGTGCCTCAGGCTTTTCCGGCGAGGTGAGGGTCTCCGTCACCGTGAAGGACAGGACCATTACAGCAATCAACATCCTGAGCCATTCCGATGATGAATCCTTTTTCGGCAGGGCAAAGGAGGGGGTGATCGGCAGTATCCTTTCGTCACAGAAGTTGGACGTGGATGCGGTGTCCGGAGCAACTTACAGTTCCAATGGGATCATCAACGCTGTGAAGAATGCTCTCAGCGGAGCGGGGCAGACGCTCCAGAGGGGCAATACCCCCGCAGCCGCTCCCAGTCCTGTCCCGAATGTGAAAGAACCCAAAGCTTATAAGGATGGGAGCTACACCGGGACAGGAACCGGTTTCGGCGGTGAACTCACTGTGAAAGTGAAGATATCCGGCGGGAAGATAAAGAAAATCCGGATCACAAAGAACAGAGAAGGGAAAGAATATCTAAAGAAAGCAAAAGCCCTGCTCAGTAAAATTGTGGATCAGCAGAGTGCTAATGTGGATGCGGTATCCGGAGCGACTTACAGTTCCAACGGAATCATTGAAGCAGTACGGAATGCCCTGAGCCAAGCGGCTGTCACAGGGAAGACAACACCTGAGCCTGGGAAAAAGCCTGCTGCCACTGTCAGTCCCACAAAGACGCCCTCCGGTGCTTTCCCCTATCCAGATGGGATATACACTGGGACCGGATCGGGCTTTGGCGGGCCTATTACGGTGAAAGTGGTGATAAAAGACCGGGGAATTGACCTGGTGGAAATTATCGGACATGAAGGGGAAGATGAGGCGTTCTTTGACAGGGCACAGAGGCTGACGGAGGAAATTGTGGGAAAACAGAAGATTGATGTGGATGCCGTCTCTGGGGCCACCTATAGTTCGAAAGGCATTCTGGAAGCTGTGAAAGATGCCTTGGAAAATGCGAAGAAAGCCTCCGCCACAGGCACACCGGCCAATACACCAGCGCCATCGGCCACGCCGGTCCCTTCTGCCACAGAGACTCCTAGGCCCACCCCCACCCCCGCCGCTTCAGAGACTCCTGGAGGAGGCTCCCAGCAATATAAAGATGGCAGTTATTCTGCCACGGCCCGCTGCACAGCAGATGAATGGGCGGATTTCGATGATTATAATCTGAATCTCACAGTTGTTCTGGCAGGCGGGAAGATTACAGCCATACGGAACATTTATGGGGATTACGATGACGATGCGGCGGAAAATGATTCCTTTGTGAGCCGGGCTGCGGAGGGGACCTTGTCCTCGCCGGGAGTGGTCAGTCAGATTCTGGCAAAGAACAGTACCGAAGGAATCGATACCGTATCTCATGCTACCTGTTCTTCCAGGGCTATCATAGAAGCCTGCCAGAACAACTGTGAGATTCAGATTATAATCATCGAAATCCGC
>CANSYV010000200.1 GCA_947651335.1 uncultured Lachnospiraceae bacterium | reverse complement strand
CTGCTACAGGGAGAACCTGGATTCCATGCGGCGGATTAAGGAGATGTGTGATCAGGCCGGAACGGAATTGCTGGTAATCGTGGCGCCGGTATTCATTTCGGAGAGGTCTTATTTTGAGGAACCTGAATACTGGGATTTTATGGCTGAGCTGGCGGCGATTACGGATTACTGGGATTTCAGCGCTTTTTGCGATGTGAATATGGACCCATACAATTTTTATGATCCCAAGCATTTCTATTATGAGATGGGGGATGAGGTGGTGGAGACCATTATGGGAAATCCCGGGTATGAGGGATTCGGTGTACATGTGACACTGGAAAATTGTGGAAAAGTATTGAAGAAAAGGGAGAAAGACTATTATAGATATAAGAAAGAATATGAGGAGACGGGAACGGTTCTGCTGAAAGGCTATGAAGATTCCTGTACCATACCTCTGGAGAAGTCACATGCGTTACAATAAAACATTGCTGGTTGTGGAAGATGAGGAAAAGCTTCTGCGCACTTTGGCAGATTTTCTGTCTATACAGGGATATGAGATCCTTCAGGCAGCAGACGGACAGGAGGCTTTGGAAATCTTCTGCAACAATATGAATAAAATTGACTTAGTATTATTGGATATTAAGCTTCCTGTTGTAAATGGAAATGAAGTGCTCAATGAAATACGGAGGAATTCGCAGATTCCGGTGATTATGCTCACTGCCAATTCCTCTGTGGAAAAGCAGCTGTACAGTTTCTCCCAAGGGGCGGATGACTATATTGTGAAGCCGTATACCCTGGCTGTATTGAAGGCACATGTGGAAGCGGTGCTGAAAAGGGCAGGGAAGGCAGATCAGTTTCTGGAGGCCGGACAGCTGCGTCTGGACCTGCCCGGCCAGAAAGTGTACCGAAAGGGAGAGTATATAGAGACTACCCGCAGGGAATATGAGCTGCTCCAGTATTTTATGGAAAATCAGGGGCGGGTGTTAAAGCGGGAACATATCCTGGACGCGGTCTGGGGATTCGACTATGCGGGAGAAACCCGGACTGTGGACACAATGGTGAAGCAGCTGCGCAAGAAATTGACGGATGAATGCAATTATATCCGTTCCGTATATGGTGTAGGCTATATTTTTGAGGCAGAGGCGGATGAAGGGAAGAATTAGACGAAAACTGATGTGGATGCAGCTGGCCATACTGGCGGCTGTTGTGGGGGGAGGTGCACTGATTTATTATCTGTCTGCACCTTTTTATCATAAATTTCAGAGAAACCAGCTGATTTGGGAGGCTTATCATACCTTGAAGGAAATGGACCTGAATATGCTGGAATACAGCGATGAATCCGCGCTCTGGCAGTATGAGGAACAGAATTTAAGGATTACCATTTCTAATGAGGAATTTTATCCTGTTTATACAACATGGTCGGAAAATATGGAGCATCAGGTATACCGTCATATTGTGAGAAACGTGCAGGAGTTTTCCGAGAATCCCCAGCTTATTTCCAGTGAGAGCGGCCAGTTTTCAGTTGTAAAACTCATGGGACTGCTTGAACAGGATGGCGAGACTTTTTATGTGAGCATCCGGATAAAAAAGCCCTCTGGTGAACTTGTATTCCGAAATACCAAGTTTGTTTTGGCGGTATTTCTCATAGCACTTGCCATCAGCCTTCCTATATTGTATATTTATTTTAGACGTCTGACCAGGCCCTTTGAGGAAATACTGGAGGGAGCAAGTCGAATTGCCCGGCGGGATTTCTATGTAAATTTGAATGAGGATGGAGTTTGCGGGGAATTAAACAGTCTGGCTAAGAATATAAATTGGATGACTGCACAGCTGCAGAATATGGAGAATCAGAAAGTTGAGCCGTCTGCGGAAATGGGCAGGAGCAAAGAACTGCTGGAAAATATCCGCAAAGATGTGGTGGCGGATATCTCCCACGAGCTGAAGACGCCGCTGGCCATTATCTCCAGCCAGGTGGAGATGCTGCAGTGCATGGATGACAAGATTGACCGGAGTTATTATTACAGCTCCATTGTGGAGGAAGTGTCCAGGATGTCAGATATGGTGAGCGAGCTGATGGATTTGTCCCTTCTTGAACAGAATCTCCAGGAGATGGAGAAATGCCAGATTAATCTGACAGATATTATGGAGTATATCCGCTTAAAATACCAGGCGCTTTTTCGCCAGAATCATATTAAGGGGGAATTTTCTCTGGAGACAGAGTGCTGTGTCTGGGGAAATGCCCATTATCTGGAACAGGCTGTTGATAACTATATTATGAATGCGTTCTCCCACACGGCCCAGGGCAACTGCATACGGGTGCGGCTCTGCCAGGAAGATGGATGGGCTCATGTATCTGTCTACAATCAGGGAGTTCATATTTCCCCATCGGATATGGAAAAAATATGGCAGGGATATGTGGTGCAGCGTCCGGAGCAGGATGCAGAAGAGGAAACTCTGGAGCAAAAGCACATGGGAATGGGACTGTATCTGGTCCGCCGGATTGTCCGGCTTCATCAGGGAGAATGCGGTGTGGACAACAGGGAAAAAGGCGTAGAGTTCTGGTTTAAAGTGCCCTGCATGGATGGGCGGGCAGAGATGAGAAGAGGAGGGTGAGAAGATGGATAAACCAGCGTTGGTGATTATGGCAGCGGGTATGGGAAGCCGCTATGGGGGATTGAAGCAGATTGATCCAGTGGATGAGCAGGGGGATATTCTGATGGATTTCTCCATATACGATGCCAGACGGGCAGGTTTCCAGAAAGTGGTATTTATTATCAAAAGGGAGAATGAGCAGGCGTTCAGGCAGGCAATTGGTGAGCGTATCGGCCGATATATGGAAGTATCCTATGTTTTCCAGGATCTGGATGCACTGCCCAAGGGCTTTGAAGTGCCTGAGGGCAGGGTGAAACCCTTTGGAACAGGACACGCTGTTTTGTGCTGTATGAATGAGCTGAAGGGGCCGTTTGCTGTGATCAATGCAGATGATTATTATGGAAGACAGGGATTTGAACATCTGTATCAATATCTGACAACACATTCAGACGATGAGAAGTACCGTTATTGTATGGTGGGATATGTTCTGGGGAATACTCTCACTGACAATGGACATGTGGCACGAGGAGTGTGCAGTACAGATGGCAGCGGCTTTTTGCAGGGTATACAGGAGAGGACACATATTGAAAAGCGTCCTGGGGGGGCAGTTTACACAGAAGATGGTGGAGTTTCCTGGAAGGAGATTGATACAGACAGCATTGTGTCTATGAATATGTGGGGATTTTCCAGGAGTATTCTCCAGGAGTTAAAAGAACGTTTCCCGGCATTTCTCACACAGGGGTTTCAGGAGAATCCATTGAAATGCGAATATTTTCTTCCGGCAGTGGTAGGAGAACTGCTGGCAGAAGGAAAGGCATCTGTGGAGGTGCTGAAATCCACAGATCAATGGCATGGTGTTACGTATCAGGAAGATAAGAAAGCAGTGTCAGAGGCGATCCGTAAAATGAAGGAAGCCGGGGAGTATCCGAAAACGGCATTACATTAATTAAAATAAATTATTCAGAGGAGGTAACGTGATATGACAATTTTAGTGACAGGCGGGGCTGGTTATATTGGGAGCCACACATGTGTGGAACTTCTTCAGGCAGGTTATGATGTAGTTGTGATGGATAATCTGTGCAATTCCAGCAGAAAGGCACTGGATGCTGTGGAGGAGATTGCAGGCAGAAAGGTAACTTTCTACGAGACAGATATGATGGATAAAGCGGGGATGGATAAGATTTTCCAGGAGCAGAATATTGATGCTGTGATTCATTTTGCCGGCTTAAAAGCAGTGGGAGAGTCAGTTCAGAAACCTCTGGAGTATTATACTAACAATATCTCCGGCACATTGACTTTGTGCGCGTCTATGCGTGAGGCGGGAGTGAAGAATATTGTGTTCAGTTCATCGGCGACTGTATACGGAGATCCCGCCTTTGTGCCCATCACGGAAGACTGCCCCAAAGGACAGATTACGAATCCATATGGACAGACAAAGGGAATGCTGGAGCAGATTTTGACGGATATTCATGTGAGCGATCCCGAGTGGAATGTGGTTCTGCTTCGGTATTTTAATCCTGTGGGTGCTCATGAATCAGGAAAGATGGGAGATTTAGTTGAATCAGCCTACAAACGCTTTTATGGTGTGA